>DATGCY010000337.1:0-2814 GCA_035311385.1 Candidatus Methylomirabilota bacterium | reverse complement strand
CGTAGGTCTTGTTCTTGGGTCCCTTGTAGTCGGCGCGCGGACGAATCAGACGGTTGTCGTCGTATTGTTCGAGGAGATTGGCCGTCCATCCCACGATGCGCGAGGCGGCGATGACCGGCGTGAAGAGATCCACGGGGATGCCAATCGAATAGAAGAGCGGGGCGGAGTAGAAGTCCACGTTAGGGATGAGCTTCTTGGTCGCGCTCACCTTGGCGTGGAGCGTGACGGCGAGCTCGTACCAGAGGGACTGGCCCGATTGGCGGCAGGCCTCCTCGGCCATACCCTTCAGGATGGCCGCGCGCGGGTCACCCGCCGTGTAGACGCGATGACCCATGCCCATGAAGCGGCGCTTCTCCGCGAAGGCTTTGTCCACGAAGACGTCCACGTTGTCGAGGCGGCCGATCTCCAGGAGCGTGTTCATGACCGCCTCACCCGCCCCGCCATGCAGGGTGCCCTTGAGGGCGCCCACCCCGCCCGCTACCGCGGAGTGCATGTCGGAGAGCGTGGCCGCGATGACCCGCGTGGTGAACGTGGAGGCATTCAGCTCGTGCTCGGCGTACAGGACGAGGCTCGCGTCGAAGGCCTTGGTCGTCACCTCGCTCGGCTTCGTGCCCGTGAGCATGTAGAGGAAGTTGGCGGCGAGGGAAAGGTCCTTGGTCGGGGCCACCGGCTCCTGGCCGCTGCGCACCCGATGATGCGCGCAGATGGCGGTGGCGAACTGGCTGGTCAGTCGCGCGGCCTTGCGCAGGTTGGCCGCGTGCGAATTGTCGGCGGCGTCGGGATCGTGCATGCCGAGGGTAGCCGCCGCGGCCTGGAGCACGCGGTTCGGGTCCGTCTTCCGCGGCATGAGGGCGAAGGCCTTCACGAGCTCAGGGGGAATGGGCCGAGCCGCGGCCAGCTCCCCCATGAAGCGATCGAGCTGCGCCCGGTTGGGCAGGTCGCCCATCCAGAGCAGATACGCGACTTCCTCGAAGGTGGCCTTGCGCGCGAGATCCTCGATGTCGTAGCCGCGATAGGCGAGGCGGCCGCGAGCGCCGTCGAGATCGCAGAGCTCGGTTTCTGCCGCGACCACGCCTTCGAGACCACGAATGAGCTGGGTGCCTTCAGCCATGCTCGACTCCTCCGGGAGGGGCTGGAGTTGGTCCGGCTCGGGGCCGGCTCGACAAATATACACCGGCCACGAGACGCGGACGCCCGGCCTGCCCCGGCCTTGCCCGGGTTGCCGCCTCGCCCGGCGGCGCTCCCGCCTTCCGGTGGACGGCTCGCGTCAATCGTGGAAAGATCAAAGCTATGGGGCTTCGCGAGTACCGCCGCAAGCGGAACTTCAAGGCTACCCCCGAGCCGGCGGGCAAGACCGCGCGCGCGGGCCGAAGCCGCTCGACGGATCTAGCTTTCGTGATCCAGAAGCACGCGGCCAGCCGTCTCCACTACGATTTCCGCCTGGAGTTGGAGGGCACCCTCAAGAGCTGGGCCGTGCCCAAGGGGCCGAGCCTCGATCCCGCCGACAAGCGCCTCGCCATGCAGGTGGAGGATCATCCGCTCGAGTACGGCGGCTTCGAGGGAACCATCCCGAAGGGCGAGTACGGCGGTGGCACCGTGATGGTGTGGGACCGCGGCACATGGGAACCCGTGGGCGATCCGCACAAGGGCTACCGCCAGGGCAATCTCAAGTTCACCCTCAAGGGCAAGAAGCTCCACGGCGGATGGGCACTCGTGCGGATCCGGGGGCGCCAGAGCGGCGACGACCAGGGGCGGAGCTGGCTGCTCATCAAGGAGCGGGACAAAGCGGCGCGCTCGGGCAACAGCGCCCGCGTCGTGGATACCAGACCCAAGAGCGTGAGCACGGGGCGCACCCTCGATCAGATCGCCGCCGCCAAGGGCCGCGTCTGGCATTCGAATCGGAACGGAAGCGAGGCGGTTCCGGCCAAGACGCGGACGCCGAGGGCGCGTGCGGTGCGTGGCCGCCGCGGTGCGCGCGGCGGGGACCCGGACGAGGTCTCCGGCGCACGCAAGGCGGCCTTGCCCAAGTTCGTCTCCCCTGAGCTGGCGACCCTAGTCGATCGCGCGCCCGAGGGTGAGGCCTGGCTCCACGAGATGAAGTACGACGGCTACCGCATCCTTGCCCGCATCGAGAATGGCCGGGTGCGCCTCCTGAGCCGGAACGGCCATGACTGGACCGACAACTTCTCCACCATCGCGAAAGCCCTGGAGCGCCTCGACGCCGAAGATGCGCTGCTCGACGGCGAGGTTGCCGTGCTGCTGGACAACGGCACCACGAGCTTCCAGGCGCTGCAGAACCATCTCTCGGGATTGCCCGCGGGTCAGCTCACGTACCTCGTCTTCGATCTCCTTCACCTGAACGGGCGCGATCTGACGGGGGCCCGCCTGGAGGACCGCAAACGCCTCCTCGCCGATACGCTCGGGCCGGTGCGTGACACAGCCGGTCCCCTCCGCTACAGCGATCACGTGGTGGGCGACGGCCCCGCCTTCTTCGCCCAAGCCTGCCGACTCGGCCTCGAAGGCATCGTGTCCAAGCTGCGGGGCGCGCCCTATCGCAGCACGCGAAGCCGCGAGTGGCTCAAGGTCAAATGCTTCAAGCGTCAGGAAGTGGTGATCGGCGGCTACACCGATCCCGAGGGTTCGCGCGTGGGGCTGGGGGCGCTGCTCGCCGGTGTCCATGAGAATGGCCGGCTGGTCTACACAGGGAAGGTCGGGACGGGATTCACGGAAAAAACGTTGCGGGAGCTCACGAGCCGCCTGCGCTCTCTCGAGCGTGAGACGTGTCCCTTCGCCACGGCGCCGGCGGGCGTCGGC
>DATGCY010000336.1:0-9886 GCA_035311385.1 Candidatus Methylomirabilota bacterium | reverse complement strand
AGATCCAGCCCTTCCTTCTTGTAGGTGCCGAGCTCCTGGCCAAGCATGAGCTGGGCGTCGACGGTGACCACGTGCAGGTAGCCGACATTGACCTTGGTCGTGGCCTGCGCCTGCGCGGGCCCTGTCCAGGCCGCCGCGGCGGCGGCACTGGTGACCTTCAGGAAACTGCGGCGGTCGATGGGCCTCTCCATTGAGTTCCTCCGCGACTACGCTGTGAGGGAGACGTCCTTCTGCCGTTCCTGGTCGACGTATTCCTGCATGACGAGCTCGCGGAGCTCGTACTCGAGCTCGGCGAACTCCGGATGGCGGTGAAGCTCCTCGCGCCGCGGATACGGAAACGGCACGTCGATGACCCGGCGGATGCGCGAGGGGCGAGCGGTGATGACCACGACTCGCGAGGAGAGATACAGCGCCTCCTCCACGGAGTGGGTGATGAAGAGCACCGTCTTGCCCTCTGTCTCCAAGACGTGGAGGAGCAGATCCTGCATCGCCGTACGCGTCTGAGCATCGAGCGCTCCGAAGGGCTCGTCCATGAGGAGGAACTCGGACTTCACGGCATACGCGCGGGCCAGCGCCACCCGCTGCTTCATGCCGCCGGATAGCGTCTTCGGATAGGCGTCCTCGAAGCCGCGGAGGCCCATCAGCTCGATGTAGCGCGCCACCACCGCGTCTCGCTCGGCGCGCGAAACGCGGTTGGCCTTCAAGGTGAGGCCGAAGGCGATGTTGTCCCGCACGGTGAGCCAGGGGAAGACGCCGTAGTCCTGGAAGATTACGCCGCGATCAGGGCCCGGCCCCACCACGGGCTTGCCGTCCAGGCTCACCGCGCCGGTGGTGGGCTGCCCGAAGCCCGCCAGCATGCCGAGCAGCGTGGTCTTGCCGCAACCGGAAGGCCCGACCAGCGAGATGAACTCGCCATCGCGTACCTGCAGCGAGAAATCCTCCACTGCGACCAGGCGCCCCGCCGCGGTGGGGAACTCCTTGCTGACGCGGTCGAAGACGATGCGCTCCCTCACGGGACGATGCGCTCCTGCCACCGCAGCAGCCGCGCCCCCAGGGCGCGCAGGCCGCGGTCCATGAGCAGCGCGATCATGCCGATGCAGATGATCCCCGCGTAGATCACGTCGATCTGGAAGTAGTTCGACGCGTTCTGGATCACCGCGCCGAGACCCCGCTGGGCGGCGATGAGCTCGGACGCGACCAGGGTCGCCCAGGCGACACCGAGGGCAACCCGCACCGCGGTGAGCACGTGGGGCACGGTGAGGGGAACGATGACGCGCCGGAACACCTCGCCGTCCGTGGCCCCGAGGGTGCGGGCCACGCGAATGAAGAGGGGGTTGATCTGCACGATGCCCTCGTACATGACGATGACCCCTGTGAAGAAGGCCGCGTAGAACAACATCACGATCTTGGCCGTCTCCCCGATGCCGAAGTACACGATGACGAGGGGGATCAGCGCGATGGGGGGCAGGGCGCGGAAGAAGTTCACGAGGGGATCCACGGCGGTGCGCACGGGACGGTACCAGCCCAGCACGAATCCGATGGGCACGGCCAGCGTGATGCCCGCGGCGAGACCGAGGAGCACCCGCTCGGAAGACATGAGCATGTCGAACCAGAGGCTCTGGGTGGTGAGCAGGCGCCAGAACTGCTTGAACACCTGACCGGGAGTGGGCACCAGCGCGCTGCTGACGAGGCCGGAGAGTGCGACGGCGTACCAGACGAGGACGGCGGCGACCCAGGGCAGGATCATCAGCAGGGGGCGGCCGAGGGTCCGGCCGATGGAGCGCGCCGGCGTAGTGGTGTCGGCACGAGACAGCGCGCTTGCAGACTTGCCCGCCGCCGTCTCCGTCATGATGTCCGTCCGCCAGAGCCCAGGAAGCTCTCCTCGATCCAGCGCGTGTGGATACGGCTCTCGATGAAGTCGGAATGCGCGAGCACGCGCCGATGGAAGGGAATCGTGGTCTGGATGCCCTCGACTGTGAAGCGTTCGAGGGCGGCCAGAAGCCGCGAGCGCGCCTCTTCGCGATTCGCCCCGAAGGCAATGGTCTTGGCGAGCAGTGAGTCGTAGAACGGGGGGACCACGTAGCCCTCGAAGCAATGCGTGTCCACGCGGAGGCCTTCGCCTTCGGGCGCTGCCCAGCTCGTGATGCGTCCAGGCGACGGACGAAAGCCGGCGTCGGGCGCCTCTGCGTTGACGCGCGTCTCGATGGCATGGCCGCGCACGTGGACTTGATCCTGGTCGAAAGAGAGCCGAGAGCCCGCCGCGACCCGGAACTGCTCGGTGACCAGGTCCACGCCCGTGACCATTTCCGTCACGGGGTGCTCCACCTGGATCCGCGTGTTCATCTCGAGGAAGTAGTAGCGGCCGCGGGCCGGCTCGACGAGGAACTCGATGGTCCCCGCGCTCCGATACCCTGCTTCGCGGGCGAGGGTGACCGCCGATTCCAGCAGCTCGCGACGGAGCGCATCCGGGAGCACCGGCGAGGGCGCCTCCTCCACCAGCTTCTGATGCCGGCGCTGGAGCGAGCAGTCGCGCTCGCCCAGATGGAGGCATTGGCCGTGCTCGTCGGCGAGCACCTGCACCTCGACGTGGCGCGCCTCCTCGACGAAGCGCTCCACGTAGAGTCGTCCGTCGTCGAAGGCGGCTTGGGCCTCCGCCCGGGCCCGCTCGAAGGCCTCGCGCAGCTCGCCGCGCGCTCTCACGATGCGCATGCCCCGCCCGCCGCCGCCGGCCGCCGCCTTGAGCAGCACGGGATAGCCGACTTCGGCGGCCACGGCGCTCGCCTCCTCCACCGAATGCAGCGCGTCCTCGGTGCCGGAGATGACGGGCACGCCGAGCTTGGCCGCGAACTGACGCGCGGCGATCTTGTCACCCATGAGGCGGATCACCTGCGTCGGCGGACCCACGAAGGTGAGTTCACTCCGCGCGCACATCTCGGCGAAGGCGGCGTTCTCGGCGAGGAAGCCGTAGCCGGGATGGACGGCATCACAGCCCGTGCCGCGAGCCGCCGTGACCATGGTGTCGATGCGCAGATAGCTGTCCGACGAGCGGGGTGGGCCGATGCAGAGCGCGCGATCAGCCAGCTGCGTGGCCAGACTGCCGCGGTCGGCTTCGGAGTAGACGGCGACCGTCTCGAGCCCGAGGGCCCGGCAGGCCCGGATGACGCGCACCGCGATCTCGCCGCGATTGGCGACGAGGACCCGTTTCACGGAAGCGGCTCGATCAGCACGAGGGTCTGGCCAAACTCCACGAGCGCCGCGTTCTCGGCGCAGATGCGAGCCACCCGGCCTCGGCGGCCCGCTCGCACGTTGTTCATCAGCTTCATCACCTCGATGATGCAGACGGTGTCGTCGGGCTCCACCACGCTCCCCACCTCGACGAAGGGCGGCGCGTCGGGGGCCGGCGCACGGTAGAACGTGCCGAGGAGCGGGGCGGTCACCGCGAGCAGGCCGTCCAGCGCCTCGACGGGGGCAGGACGCGACGCGGGAGGAGTCGACGCACGCGCCGGCGCTTCTGGCAAGGGAGCCGGTGCTTCTGTCACCGTGGTCGCGCGAGGCGGGCTGGCGGCGGAGACGACGCCCTGTTTGGTCAGGCGGATCTTCATGTCGCCGATCTCGAGGGAGAACTCGTCGAAGCCGGCGGTGGCGACGGCAGCCAGGATCTCCTTCAGGTCTTCCCGCTCGATGGCCATGTCGGCGCCTACGCTTTCTTCTCGATGGTGAGGTCGAGTGGTCCGTGCTGGAGTTCGTAGCGATAGCCCGGCGGGCAAGCGTCGACGGAGGCGAGCACGTCCGCCGCGTCGGCGTAGGACAGAGCGACCGGAATGCGAATGCTCATGGAGCGCACGCCGCGCCGGCTTCCGAGCTCGCCGAGGAGAGCGCGGATGGGGTTCCGGAGCTGCGGCATGCCGTCGATCGGCCGCCGCTTGCGCTGGAACTCCTCCAGCGTCTCGCGGCTGTTGAAGACGGCGAGCAGCATCTCCTCGTCCGAGACAAACGGCCCTTCCTCCGCGCGGAACCGGTCGAGATAGGGCTCGGCGAAGTTCGCGGAGGGATCGATGGGCGTGTCGCCCGCCTGGAGGATGCGATCGAGCACGTTGGGCTCGATGGGCGAGGCGGGACGGCCGTAGTAGCCGCGCGCGTACATGCGCAGCTCCTGAGGGATCGTCCGGTAGCGCTCCCCTTCGACCACATTCAGCGTGGCCTGCACGCCCACGAGCTGGGACAGCGGCGTGACCATGACGGGATAGCCGATCTCGCGGCGCACCTGCGCCGCCTCTTCCAGGATTTCGGGGAACCGGTGCTGCAGCCCGAGATCGCTGAGCTGTCGCACCATGTTGGACATCATGCCACCGGGGATCTGATGGCTCACGTAGCGGTGGTAGTCGTCAGGCGCGTAGGTCACCGCGCGGGGCACGCGCTTGTCCTGGGCGCAGGCGATCCACGCGAAGTAGTCGTCGATCTCGCGGACGCGGTCCAGATCGAGCCGCGTCTCCAGGCCGAGTTCGGTGGCATGCGCCACCATGTCGAGGGTGGCGGGAATGGAATCGGCGTAGGCGAGGGGCCGGCCCGCGGTGAAGATGCGCCGGACCCCCAGACGCAGGCCCTCCGCGAGGCACTCCGCGCCGAGACCGGTCGCGCAGTGCGCGGTGACCTCAAAGTCCGCCCGGTCTCCGATCACGCGCTGGAGCGCGGGGACGAGGGTGTGCGTACGCTCCGGCGTCATGACACCCGAGGCATCGTAGAGGAGCACCGCGTCCACCCCGGCGTCGAGAAGATCCTGGGTGCGCGCGGCGAAGTACTCGTCCGTGTGCACGGGGCTCTCGCTGAAGCACACGATGCCCGCTACCTTCATGCCGAGCTTCTGGGCGCTGGGGAAATGGTGCTGGATGTTGCGCATGTCGTTGAGGCCGTCGAACACCATGATCCAGTCGATGCCGGCCCGGCGCAGACACTCGAGGAACACGTCGATGACGTCGTTGGAGAGGCGTCGCCACCCCATGAGATTGCGGCCTCGAATCAGGAAGCGGAGCGTGGCGCCCGGGGTAGCGGCGCGAATCAGCCGCAGGCGCTCCCATGGGTCCTCGGAGAGGAATTTCACCGCCGCTTCGAAGAGCGCCCCGCTGCCCACCACCATCTGGGTGAAGCCGGCCTGGGCCACGGTGGGCGCGATGGACACCAGCGTCTCCGTGTTGACCCGGCTCGCCCACAGCGACTGCGGCCCGTCGCGCAGGGTCTCGTCGATGATCTCGACCACGTTCGATTGACCCCCGGGCGCCTTCCTGAGCGGCTTCACCCGCGCGCCCTTCATCGCGGCAGGGTGAAGGCGCGGGTGACCGGCCGACTGTTGCCGAAGCTCGGGAGCACGAGGGAATGATTGCCCGCTCCGGTGGCCCCGGCCACGATCACCATGAGCTCGTCGGCGCTCCTTGCCAAGGGCACGAGCGAATCGGGATCATCGAGCGTCAGTTCATCAGCGCGCGGCTCGAGCCACTGCCGCTCGAAATCGCGCACGCGCTTGTGGCAGCGTTCGTAGATCCGCTGCTTGAGCTCCCGCTTGCTGAGCCCTGCCTCGGCGAGGCGGCGGGCCTGGGCGGGATTGAGGGCGAAGAGCGAGCAGCCGCCGAAGCGATAGTCGTTGCTGCCGGAGAACGTAGCGGCGTCCGCGAGGGCCGCCACCGTGGCCTGGAGCGTGTTGATGAAACCCGAGATGCCGACGAGCGTCACGGCATTGCTCTCGCGCGGCAGACCCCGCTCCACGTGGAGCGGCTCCCAGGGACTTTCCTCCTCGTGCTCGGCGACGCAAAACGTGTACTTGCCGGGGTGCCCCGCCACCGCCATGTCACCCTCGCCGGGTATGGCGCTCCCGATGTTGATGAGGATCAGCCGCACTGCCCGCCCGACGGTGGCATTCGCGCGATGGCCCGGTCCGAAGCACCCGTAGCCCGCGTTGAAGCCAAGGGTCTGCCGCGCCGGCCCGTTCACGATGAGGAGCGGCGCCACGGGATTGGTGGTGACCTGGACCCCCTGCAGATTGAACGCCGGATCGGCCAGAGCGTCCACGGCGGCTACGAGCACCGGCATGTACTCGGGACGACAGCCCGCCATCACCGCGTTGATGGCGATCTTCTCGATGGTCGCCGCCCCGTGGCCGGGAGCCAGCACGGCGACCACGTCGGGGCCTGCGCGGCCGGTGGCCGCGATCATGGCCTCCACCCGCTCGACGGTGGGTGGCACGATGGGCAGCCCGTCCGTCCAGTGATGCGACTCGTAGAGCTCGAGGATGTCCTCGAGCCGGTCCGTGACCTCGACGTACTCGGACGATACCGTCATCATGTCCCCTTGGTCAGCGCGCTCAACGCGTCATTCACCAGACGCTCAGCCAGCGCGCGGCGATCCTCGGCGCCGATGGTCACCAGGTCCTGGGCGATGGTGAGGCGCACCAGGTCCGGCAGCCCTCCCGACTTGGCGTCGCGCGCCGCCACCGGCGCGAAGGACCGCGTGCACAGCAGCACCGCCGGGACCTTCCGCCGCTCCAGCTCAATCGAGTCGTGGACACTCCACGACGTGCACGACCCTCAGCAGGCGAGGCCCACGAGGGCCACCTCCGCGGCGTCCGCGATCTCGTCGAGGACGGCGGCCTCGGCGGGTCGCCCGTACTGGGGCTTGCGATACTCCCGGACCTCGAGGCCGCCGCGCTTCCTGAGCGCCTCGAGAAGATCGGGCGCGATGGCGTCATAGTGGGGTTGGCCGTTGTGAAGGAAGGCCAGCCGATGGATGGCGGCGGGACGGGCCTGGATCTGGCCCGCCGCCACCGAGCTGGGCGCGGTGGGCACGAGGAGCTTGATGGTCGCGGTCATGTCACGCCTCCGACGTCTGAGGTTCCGATCCTGCTCCCAACCACTTCACGATCTCTTCTTGATGCGCGATCTCGTCGGCGCCGAAGCGGCGGCGCGGACGCGGGAGATCGATGGCAACGTCGGCGCGCACCGAGGCGGGCCGTCCCGCCAGCACCACCACCCGATCGGCGAGGAACACCGCCTCGTCCACGTTGTGGGTCACGAACACCACGGTCTTCTTGAAGGCCTGCCACACTCTCAGGAGCTCCACGTGCATGTCGGCGCGCGTGTGCGTGTCGAGAGCGGCGAAGGGCTCGTCCATCAGGAGAAGATCGGGCTCGATGACGAAGGCGCGCGCAATGGCCACCCGCTGCGCCATGCCTCCCGACAGCTGATAGGGGTAATACTTCTCGAACCCCCGGAGCCCGACGATGTCGAGCATGTCGTTGACCCGCCGCCCCAGCTCCGCGCCCGATGCCCCGCGGATCTCGAGGCCGAGCTTCACGTTGTCCCATACCGTGCGCCACGGGAAAAGCCCGGGCTCCTGGAAGACGAAGCCGATCTGCGCCGTGCGCCCGTCCGACCAGCCGAAGGTGACGCCGCCCGTGGTCGCCGTCTCCAGGCCGCCGATGATCCGCAGGAGCGTACTCTTCCCGCATCCCGATCGCCCCACGATGCAGACGAACTCACCCTCCGGGATGTCGAGCTCGAGATCCTCGAAGACGCTGAGGCCGCCCGCCTGCTCCGTGAAGCGCTTCGTCGCGCGGATGGAGATCACGCTCGCTCAGACCTTGACGGCGCGGCGCCAGGCGAAGAGGCGCTGCTCGAGGAGGAGGAGCAGCTCGTTGGTGGCGTAGCCGATGATGCCGATGGTGATCATGCCGACGATGACCATGTCCACGCGAAGGAGGTCCGCGTAGTTCATCATGAGCCGGCCGAGACCCAGCTCCTCGCCGCCGATCATCTCTGCGGCCACGATGCACATCCAGCCCACGCCCAGGCCGATGCGCATGCCCGCCACGATCTCGGGCAGCGCTCCCGGCGTCACCACCTTGAGGACGATGAACGGGCGCTTGGCTCCGAAGGCCTTGCTCACCTCCACGAGCAGCGGGCTCACGCGCTGGATGCCCGCCATGGTGCCGACCAGGATGGGAAAGAAGGCGCCGATCCAGATGATGAAGGCGTAGCGGCTGAATCCCCTCAGCAGCACGATGGCGAGAGGGATCCAGGCGATGGGCGGGATGAAGCGCATGGGCTCGAGGATGCTCTTGGTCGAGTCGTACACGCCGCGCTTGAGCCCCAGCACCATGCCGAGGGCCACCCCCGTGACGGCCGCCGCCGCGAAGCCCACGAACACGCGCACCAGGCTCGCCCCAATGTGGGCCCAGAGCTGATGGCCCTGCACGTCGCCCGCGGCGAGGATCTCCTGGAACGCCCGGGCGACCGAGGCCGGCGAAGGGAAGAACGACGAATGCGCCGCACGCGCGGTGAAATCCCACACCACCCACGCCGCGGCCAGCACGACCACGTTGAGGGCGAAGAGGCGAAGACCCCGGGCGGCGGCGGCGCGCATGGCTACTTGAGGGTGGCCTCGGCCTTCTTCAGGAACGACTCGTCGATGGCCTTGTTCACGAAGGCGGCGGGATCGCCCACCGCGTCCTTGCGCACCTTCTTCTGCTCGATGGCGATCTCGATCGCCTCCTGGGTAGACGCCCGCTCGATGTACGGCTTGGTGATGGTCACCTGCCCGTAGGCGAGGCGGATCATGTCGGGCGGCTTCTGCAGTCGCCGGGCCGCGATGTTCACTGCGTCGTCGAAGTTCTGCTCGAAGTAGCGGTTGCCCTTGAGATAGGCGCGCACCACGCGCAGGACCACGTCGGGCTGCTCGCGGACGAGCTTGCCGGACACGGCGAGAGCCTGGCTCTCCGAGCCCGGGCGCATCGACTTGGCGAGATAGACGGCGCCCAGGCGATAGACGGCCTCGCCCACCACCGGCTCCCAGCCCACGAGCCCGTCGATCTCGCCCTTCTCGAAGTAGATGAGCAGATCGGTGATCTTCCCGTAGACGTGCTTCACCGTCACGTTGTGGGTCTTTTCGATGTAGTTGAGGTTGATGTCGTGCACGGTGCCCAGGCCGGGCGTGCCGATGCGCTTGCCGTTCAGATCGGCGAAGGTCTTGATGTCCTTCCGCACGGCCAGGGGGGCGTTGTCCTTGGCCAACGACATGACGAGCGTGAGATCCACGCCCTGCGCCTTCGCGGTGAGGAGGACGAAGGTGGCGGCCATCCCGATGTCGAGCTCGCCCGAAGCCATGTGCTGCGTCACTGCCGGCCCGTTCGCGTACACGGAGCGCTTGATGTCGAGGCCCTCCTCGGCAAAGAAGCCCTTCTCCATGGCGAGCACGGGGGCGATGTAGACGACGTCGGCGGCCACGATGTCGCCCATGCGCACGGTGGCCTTGTTGCCCTGGGCGCGTGAGACGTACGGAGAGGCGAGCAGGCCCGCGGCTCCCAGCGCGCTGGCGCCGTGCAGGAACTGGCGTCGGTTCATGCGGTTCTCCTCTTGCGTGTGTGTCGCGTCACGGCGTGGGCGGCGCGCCGGCCCTTCGGCTGGAGCTCCGCCGAGATGGCGTCGGCACAGGCGCGCAGATCGGGCAGGTGCTGGTGCGCTCGGTGGAGGGGCAGGCGCGCCGAGGGCGCCATGACGGCCAGCCCCGCCACCACCTCGCCCCGGCGGTTCCGCACCGGCACGGCAAGGCAGCAGACCCCGGCGAGGAACTCTTCGTTGTCCTCAGAATAGCCCTGGCGACGAATCTGCTCGAGCTCGCGCGCGAGAGCCTCTGCGGTGGTGATGGTAGTCGGCGTGAAGGATGTGAACGGCGAGCTGGCCAGGATGCGCCGGCGCAGGGGGGGAGGCCCGTAGGCGAGCAGCAGCTTGCCGTTGGCGCTGCAGTGCGCCGGCACCTGCGTCCCCACCGGCACGGCGATACGCAGCGGCCCCGCCGACTCGACCCAGTCGACGTAGACGATCTTGCCCGCCGTCATGACGCC
>DATGCY010000335.1:0-2986 GCA_035311385.1 Candidatus Methylomirabilota bacterium | reverse complement strand
GCGAGCCAGCAGCGTCTCGACTACGAAGGGCGACCGTACGAGCGGGGGACCTGGGGCGATTTCATCCACGTGGAGCGCGGCATGAAGGCCTTCGCCACCGATCCTGCCAGCTCCGTGGTGCGGGTGTTCCGCGAGGCCGTCAAGGCGGAGGGCGGTGACGACGCCATCGACATGATGCGCGGCTGGGGCGACGTGGAGTTCGTGGCCACTGATCACAGCGTGCCCACGATCTACTACGGACCCGGCACGGTGGCGGCGGCCCACACCGCGGACGAGTACATCGAGCTCGATCGCTACCACACGGGCGTGGCCGTCTACGAACGCGCCATTCGCGCATTCCTCGCCGTATAGCCGAAGATCGCGAATGTCGTACGTGCCATCGGGGCGGGTGGCGGCGGGGGCGGGGGAGCGCTCCGGCGGAGTGGGACCCCCTCGTCCTGCGCGCCGCCCACAGGGCGGCGATTCAGGCGAGTGGGTGACGCAGCTGGAGCGCTCCCCCGCCCCCGGCGACGGGCCCCGACCCGCCTCGCGGTCAGGTGTTCGTGAACGGTTCGAGCTAGGAGGCGGTGCACGGATCCTGATGCGACAGATCGCGTTTGGCTGGTGGATCCTGATACTGGTGGCGGCTTGGCCGCAGACGGCGAGCGCTCAGGTGTTCCTGGCCGCCAACGCGAATCCATCGTTCGAAATCGGCCCACTGCTCGTTACTGCCAGCATCACCGAGGCGGTCGCGTCCCGTACGCCCGTCCGCATCGTCTGGGGCATCGTGTCTCCGGCGGGCGGTCCGGGGCTCGACGGAGACCTCTATCTCCTGTGGCCAGGGCGGATCTCGGGCGCCGACACCGGCCCACCCGAGCCCGGCCTCGTCGCCGCGGTGGAGCGGCCGGGCACGCGCATCACGGCAAGCGGCCATCTCGCGTTGTCCACCAGGACCACGGCCGCCCTCGGCTCAGGCTTCACCCCCGAGCCCGTGGCCGGGGGCGCGCCGTTCGTGAGCTTCGAGCGCCAGAGCAACCTCACGGGCCGTCTTTCCGCGGGTAGTCTCATCCGCATTCCGTGGAGCGCGAAGCTCGGCGATCGTGATCGCCTCATGGTCCTCGAGCTCCAGGCGGACCGGCTGGTCCGCCCCCACCAGGCCTCGTGGCTGCGCGAGCTCTTCCTCGGCCGACGTTACGACGTTGCCCTCAGCTTCAACAACGTGCGCGTGTCGCCACTCTTCGCCCTCTACCTGCGGCAGCGCGACCACGTCGTGCACCTGGCCGACGAGGTCTCGCAACTCACCCTGAGCTTCCAGCAGGCGCGGAGCCTCCAGCTCGACGAGATTGCACCGCCCAGCGCCATGCGCCAGCCGAGTGACGGCGCTCGCGCGCCCGAGACCGTCTCGCTGGTCCTCAACCACTCCGATGGGCTGGCGCCCCAGATCCTGCAGGTCCGCTTCGGATACTTCAGCGGACTGTGGGCGGTGCTGCCCCTCGTCTTTACGGTGGGGCTGGTCGGCCTCGGTCACGTGGCGGGGCCGCTCGTGGCCGCTCTCGCGCGGCGGGTGCAGCTGCTGGTGGCCACGCACCTGCACGTTGGCGGCAAGGGGGGATCAGTGGCGCGGACCACGGGCGTGATCTTGTCGCGCGACACGCTCGATCGCATCGTGCCGGGCGCCACGACCTACGACGAGGCGCTGAAACTCTGTGGCCCTCTCGGCGAGGAGCATCAGAGCCTCACCGGAGGGAATCGCCGGCGCCTCGTCTATCGTGGCCGACGCGTCGTGCCCCATCCGCAGCGCACCTTCGGGTGGGTTGCCACGGTGAGCTACTGGGACATCGAGGATCACGAGGTGATGATCGAGTTCGACGGCGATCGCGTGCGCGACGTGCAAGCGGAGCTCCGCCGCATGCGCGGCGCTCCGTCCGCCTAGCAACACGAACATGCGGAGCGCGAGCCGGCCGGGGCCCGTCGTCGGGGGGAGGGATGCGCTCATGCTGCGTCACCCACTCGCCTGAATCGCAGCCCTGCGGGCTGCGCGCAGGACGAGGGGGTCCCACCCCGCCTGAGCGCACCCCTCCCCCCGACGCCACCCGACCGATTACACGTGCGGTGTTCGGGAGTCTCGGTTAGGGCTTCGGCGCCTCCGGCGTCTCCTGGTTCACCTCGAAGCCTGGCAGGATGGCCCGCAGGAAGGCGTTCCGCAAGAGGCCGCCGATGGCCTCCCATGTCCGCGTCTGCGGCTGATCGAGGCGTCCGGAAATGGTCACCACGGTGGCCACCTCGCCGCGCGGATGGTTCTTGAGGATCTTCGCGAGTACGCCGATCAGGCTCTCCCGCACCTTCTGGCCAAAGGTCTTGGGCTCGCCCGGCTGATCGCCGCCCACCTGGACGTCGCGGAAGAGCGGCTTCACGTAGCCCGTGATGTTGCCGTCGGTGACCTTGAGCTCGCTGAACAGCGAGAACTGCCCCTGGGAGACGCCGAATTTGCCGTAGGCGCGCACCACATCGTTCATGCTCGCCATCTCGGTGTCCTCGACGGAAACCTTGAGATCGACATCCGCACCGGCCCGAGCCGGACGCATGGTTGCCGATGCCTGGGTCTGGCCCGAGCCCATGAACTTGCCGGAGAGGCGGATGGTGGATGGCCCCTGCACGCGCTGGTTGGACAGGTTCTCGACGGTCAGGGTCGCGTCGGTGAGATTCAGCCGATAGGGTGGCGAGGCTGCGCGATTGAAGAATGCGAAGCGGCCCTTGGTGATGTCCAGTCGATCGATCGCCAGCTCGAGGCCGGGCTCGTTGGAGGCCTTCTTGGCCGCAGACGCCGTCGCCTGCGCCCGCGCGCTCTCCGCGGCCGCCGTCTGTGGCGTGTGGATATATTCGATCTCGGGGCCCTCTACCACCACCTTGTCGAAGTGCACGGACTTGACCGAAGGCGCGTACTCGAACGTCCCGCTGGCTCCCAGCGTGCCCTTGCGAACGGAGAGGTTGACCTGGTTGGTCACAG
>DATGCY010000334.1:0-7464 GCA_035311385.1 Candidatus Methylomirabilota bacterium | reverse complement strand
GCTCGCGCTGGCCTGCGGCATCCCGCTCGGCACCGCGCTCGCCCTCTCCCGCTTTACCGGGCGCGGCTTGCTCATTAGCGTCGTCAACACGGGCATGGGTTTGCCTCCCGTGGTGGTGGGCCTCTTCGTGACCATCGTGCTATGGCGGAGTGGCGTTCTCGGCTTCCTCGAGCTCTTGTACACACCGTCGGCCATGGTCCTCGCCCAGTTGGTGATCGCGGCGCCCATCGTCATCGGACTGACCCTGGCGGCCATTCAGCAAATTCCCGACAAATTCCGCCTGCAGCTCCTGGCGCTGGGGGCCTCCCAGCCCCAGATGGTGTGGACGCTTCTCAAGGAAGCGCGCCTGCCCATGCTTGCCGCGGTGATGGCTGGGTTCGGCGCCGTTATCTCGGAGGTGGGCGCCTCGCTCATGGTGGGCGGCAACATCAAGGGATCTACGCGCGTCCTCACGACGGCCACCGTGCTCGAAACCAGCAAGGGCAACTTCGACGTTGCCATCGCGCTCTCCCTGATTCTCCTGCTGCTCATGTTCCTCGTGAACTGGGCGCTGACCTGGATCCAGCAGCGGCGCGTCGGCTGACCTCGGGTATAATCGCCGCGTCTCCGAGCCCTCGGACCTACCGCCGCGCGCCATGGTCCCCGGGCCGATAGGGTGGGTCGGTAAACCGTCCCGCCTCCCGACTTGGAAAGGAGCGCCCGCGTCCGTTGAGTCCCGAGCATTTCTCCGCCCTCTGGCTGTCGGTCAAGGTCTCCGTCGTCGCCACCGCACTCAATGCCGTCATCGGTATCCCGCTCGCGTACGTGATGGCGCGGCGGCGCTTCTGGGGCCGCGCCGCCGTCGACGTGCTCGTGACGCTGCCCCTCGTGCTCCCGCCCACCGTCACGGGCTACTACCTCATCGTCCTCCTCGGGCGGCGCGGCGTGCTGGGGGCGCCGCTCTATGCGGCCACGGGCTGGAGCGTGGCGTTCACGTGGTACGCGGCGGTGATCGCGGCCACCGTGATGGCGCTGCCTCTCCTCGTGAGGACGGCGCGCGTCGCCATCGAGTCCGTCGATCAGAATCTGGAACGCGCCGCTTTCACCCTGGGCCGCGCGGAATGGCGGACGGCGCTCGAGGTGACGTTGCCCCTGGCCCGAAATGGTATTCTGGCGGGACTGGTGCTCGCCTTCGCGAGAGCCCTCGGCGAGTTTGGCGCCACCCTCATGCTGGCGGGCAACATTCCCGGCAAGACGCAGACACTACCCCTGTCCATCTACACGGCGGTCCAGACCGGCGAGGCAGGGCAGGCCATGACGCTGGTCGCGATGCTGACGCTGCTCTCATGCGTGGTCGTGGTCGCCTCGGCGCGTCTCGGGGCGCGGGCCCTGTGAGCCAGCAACTCGACGTCCGGCTCGTGAAGCGCCTGCCCGGCTTCACCCTCGACGTGACGTGGTCGGCGGGCGAGGGCGTGGCGGCGCTGTTCGGTCCCTCCGGCGCGGGCAAGACGCTGACGCTGCAATGCCTGTCCGGACTCCTCAGGCCGGATGCAGGCCGCGTGGTCGTGGGCGATCGCGTCCTCTTCGACGCCGCCGCGGGGATCAACGTGCCGCCCCAGCAGCGGGGCCTCGGCTATGTGTTTCAGGGCTACGCGCTCTTTCCGCATCTCACGGTGGCTGACAACATCGCCTTCGGCCTCCGAGGCCGACCCCGCGCGGAAGCGGCGCGCCGCACGGCCGAAGTGATCGAACGGATGAGCCTGGGTGGCCTCGAGGATCGGCGGCCGCACGAGATCTCGGGCGGCCAGCGTCAGCGCGTGGGCCTCGGCCGGGCGCTCGCTCCCGATCCCGCGTTTCTGCTCCTCGACGAGCCGCTCTCCGCGCTCGACGTCGGCCTGCGGCAATCGCTGCGCGAGGAGCTGGCGGGGATCCTCTCGGACTGGCACGTGGCGGCCGTGCTCGTCACGCACGACTTCCAGGAGGCCTATCGCCTGGGCGACCAGATCGTCGTGTACGAGGCGGGGCAGGTGATTCAAGCGGCGCCCCGCAGCGAGCTCCTCTGGCGTCCGGCCTCCGAGCGCGTAGCGGGCATCCTCGGCATTCGCAATGTGCTGCGGGGCAGCGTGGTGAAAGCCTCGCCCGATCGCATCCAGCTTCGATGGCGCGGGCAGATTCTCGAGACGGTCAACTCGCCGCTGCGCTCGTATCTGCCGGAGCCCGACAGCCCGCTCGCCTTCTTCATCCGGCCCGAGTACGTGCGTCTGATCCGGAAGGATCGCGGACCGGCCGATCCAGTGCACCATATGAATCTCCTCTCCGGTGAGATCGTGCGGGAAGCCGACTTCGGCACGACCTACGCGCTCTACGTGCGCCTGGACAATCCCGGGCGCCCGGCCCTGGGCGACTACGACCTGGAGGTCGAGGTGCCGCGGCTCGTCTATGAGATCCTGGAGATCGGCCGAGATCGTCGTTGGCAGCTCTCCATGCACCGCGGCTCCATCCAGATTCTTCCGGGATCTACCGGGGACGAGAGCGCGTCGTGACCCCCGTCCTGGAGCTGGCGGGCATTCGCGTGGCCCATGCCGGGCAGACCGTCCTCTCTGTGCCTCATCTCGCCGTCGGGCCGGGCGAGATCCTGGCGGTGATCGGCCCGAACGGGGCGGGGAAGTCGACCCTCTTGCGCGTGATGGGCCTGCTCCAGGCTCCTGATGCCGGCGAGGTGAGATTTCAGGGAGAGGCAGTGACAGCGGCCCAGGGCCTGAGCGTCAGACGGCGCATGGCAAGCGTTTTTCAGGATCCGCTGCTGGCCGACGCGACGGTCTTGGCAAACGTGTCGATGGGGCTGCGCTTCCGCGGCGTCCCGAGCGGGCGCATCGGCGTGCAGGCGGCGCGTTGGCTCGAACGACTCGGCATTGCCGGCCTCGGCGAGCGCCCGAGCCGCACCCTCTCTGGCGGTGAGGCGCAGCGCGTGGCCCTCGCGCGCGCCCTCGTGCTCGAACCCGAGCTCCTCCTCCTCGATGAGCCGTTTTCCGCGCTTGATCAGCCGACGCGCGAGGTCCTCATCGCCGATCTCAGTCACATCCTCCGCGACGAGCACGTGAGCACGGTCCTCGTCACCCACGATCGGGCGGAAGCGATGACCCTGGGCGATCGGGTGGGTGTGCTGATGCGGGGCCGCCTCGTCCAGCTCGAGGAGACCTCGCAGGTGTTTCGCGCCCCGGCCTCCGAGGAGATCGCGCGCTTCGTGGGAATCGAGACCATCCTGGACTGCCGCGTGGTGCGCCGCGAGGGCGGCGTGACGGTGCTGGACGGCGGCCCGCAGACCATCGTGGTGGCCGAGACCGCCGAGCCCGGCGAAATCGTCCGCCTCTGTCTTCGTCCGGAGGACGTGACGCTGTCCGCGGGCCCGCTCGAGACCGCGTCGAGTGCCCGCAATCACTTATATGGCCGCGTGGTGCGCGTGAGCGCATCTGGACCCTATGTCCGCGTGATCGTGGACTGCGGATTTCCCCTCGTGGCGCTCGTGACGCAGCGCTCCGTGGACGAGCTGGGCCTCTGCGATGGCGCCGCCGTCATCGCGCATTTCAAGGCGACGGCCGCGCACTTGCTTCATGGTCTCGCGAGTCTTGACACTCGGAACGCCAGAGGGGTATAAGAAGTCACCACGGCCGCAGCCTCACCGCACAGGAGGTCCCAATGGCCGATCTGGAACCGTTGATCGCACGTCTCGCCGCGGAGAACCCGGAATTTCGCGCGCTCCAGGAAGAGCACATCCGATACGAGTTGGAGCTGCGCGAGCTCAACACCCGCGGGTTTCTCACGGCGGACCAGCAATGGCGCGTTAGCGAGCTGAAGAAGCTCAAGCTCATGGGCAAGGATCGGATGGAATCGATGATCCGCCACGCGCGCGACGCCGCGCACGCCTGACGCGCTAGCCGACTGAACGCCTCATGGCGCCGGCGCGGGAAGGGCGGGGTTTCCTCGGCCTCTCCCACCTGACGCCATCCGGAGAAGCGCGGATGGTGGATGTCTCCCCCAAGAGGGAGACGGCGCGAGAAGCAGTGGCGCAGGTGATCGTGAAGATGCGTGCGGCCACCCTGCACGCCATCCAGGCCGGACAGCTGGCCAAGGGTGACGTCCTCGGCGTGGCGCGCACCGCGGGCATCATGGCCGCCAAGCGCACGCCAGAGCTCATTCCCTTGTGTCATCCCCTCCGCATCACTGGCTGCGACGTCACCTTCGCCCTCGATGACAAGCATTCCACCGTCACCATCGAGGCCCGCGTGCGCACTGTAGACAAGACCGGCGTGGAGATGGAGGCGCTCACCGCGGCCGCGGTGGCCGGCCTCACCATCTACGACATGGTCAAAGCGGTGGACCGCGGGATCGTGCTGAGCGGGCTCTGCCTCCTCGAGAAGACGGGCGGCAAGTCAGGCGCGTGGCGACGGAGGAAGGCATGAAGACCGCGCTCGTGCACTCCGACGAGTGGCGGCGCTTCGACTACGGGCCCGAGCACCCGCTCCGCATGGAGCGCCTCGGCCTCACCTGGCGACTCATGGAGGCCTATGGGCTGACCGCGGGGCCCCGCGTCAGGCTCTTCGCCCCCGCCCCCGCGTCGCTCGAGGAGATCACGCGCTTCCACCGCCGCGACTACCTCGACGTCCTGCGCGCGGTCAGCGCGGGCGACTGGGTACCCCACGCCGCGCGCTACGGCCTAGGCGCCGGCGACAATCCGATCTTCCCCGGGCTCTGGGAAGCGGCGGAACTCGTGGCGGGCGGTTCCATCCTGGCCGCCCGGCTGATCCTCGACCACGAGGTCGAGCGCGTCTTCCATTTCGCGGGCGGACTGCACCATGCGATGCCCGATCGCGCTTCGGGCTTCTGCTACGTCAACGACGCCGTGCTTGCCATCATGGAGCTCAGGCGGCGGGACCTGAAGGTCGCCTACGTGGACATCGACGCCCATCACGGCGACGGCGTGCAGTTCGCCTTCTACAGCGACCCGCGGGTGCTCACCATCTCGAGCCACGAGCGAGGCGACCGCCTCTTCCCCGGCACCGGCTTCGTGGAGGAGATAGGCAAGGGAGAGGGCGTCGGTTACTCGGTCAACCTGCCGCTCCAGCCCTATACCGACGACGCGGTCTACGAGCCGGCCTTCGAGGCGGTGGTGCCGCCGCTCCTCCGCGCCTTCGAGCCCGACGTGCTCGTCCTCCAGCTCGGCATCGACTCGCACCGCACGGATCCCTTGACTCATCTCGCGTGGACGGTCCAAGGCTTCACCAAGATCGTCACACGGCTGCTCGAGCACTCTCCGCGGGTGCTCGCTCTCGGGGGCGGCGGTTACGACCTGCCCAACGTGGCGCGGGCATGGACGGCGGCGTGGGCCGCCATCAACGGCGTGGAGCTGCCCGCGGAGATCCCGCGCACCTGCCACAAGGACCTCTCCGCTCACGGGCTCAAGAGCCTCCGGCTCTGGGACGCGCCCATGGAGCTTCCGCCGGACACGCGCCAGTGGGCCGAGGAGTATGCCATGCGCCAGGTCCGGCTGATCCACCAGCACATCTTCCCGGCCCACGGGCTGTAACGCGTATCATGCGTGGGCTGACGCCCCCACCCTCACTCAGGTCCGCTCCCTCGGTGAGGGCGAGAGGGGCCGCCCCGTTTCCGTCCGAGGCACGATTCGCAGCTCACTTCTTGCCGAAGAACCCGGCGACCAAAGTTGCAATTTGCATCAGCCCATCGAATACCGCTTTGCCGTCTATCTTTCCGGTACCGCTCGAATCCAAGAACTGAAATTCGACGGGCTTGTCGTCGCCTCGAGTGATCAGGCGCAAACTCACCGAGCATATGAAGTTATCGCCCCTCGGACCCATCTCGGCTTCGCCGATAGGAGTATCCTTGTCGTCGAACACACGTAGAAAGTCGTTGCTTGAGGCTGAGATGGGGCCAACGATGCAATAACAGGCGCGACCTCTATATTCGATCTGAAGTCGACCTTTTGAGTTTACCCACGGAATGATGAACCGTGATGCTCTGAGTCTAGCTCCGGGCTTCACATCTATCCAAATATCCTTGTATACAAGGTTTACGTCTCTTCCCGCATCCGCTGGGACTACGTTGGGCCAGAACGTCGGGTCATTCTGGCGCAACCGCAGATCGTGTGGCGAGTGACTAATGATTTCCTCGATCCAAACCTGTGCCATGGCCTAACCTCCCGGCGAACCTGCCCTTCGAGCAGCCCTCTCGATATCACCTGGTCATCAATCGGAAGACCGCCCAGGCTCTGGCTCTCACCATCTCGCAGACGCTGCTGCGTCAGGCGAACGAGGTCATCCAGTAGAGTGATCGTGCGGTCGTGCGCTTAGAACACGAAGACGCCCTTGCCCGTCGTCTGCGTGTCGAAGAGCTTGTAAGCGCGCTCGGCCTCGTCCAGCTTGAAGCGGTGGGTCAGGAGCTTCTTCAGCGGGACCTTCTTGTCCACGATGAAGCGTGCGCACTCGGCCTGTCCCATGGCGCTGAAGGTCCACGAGGCGTGGATGGTGAGCTGACGGCGCAGCATGTGCTGGCTGATGTCGAAGGCGGTGGGTCCGCCGCCCTCGCCCACGAGGGCGACGCGGCCCCAGGTGCCGGCGCTCCGCACCGCGGCTACCCGCGCCTCGGGCACGCCCGTGCAGTCCATGGTGGTCTCGGCGCCTTCGCCATGCGTGAGATCGTGGATGGCCTTCACGGGATCGGTGTCCTGGGAGTTGACCACCTCGTCGGCCCCGAACTCCTTGGCGAGATCGAGCCGCTCTTTCGAGACGTCCACGGCGATCACGCGCGCGCCCATGGCGTGACCGAGCATAGTCGCGGACAGGCCCACGGGACCCTGGCCGAACACGGCGAGCGTGTCCCGTCCCGAGACGTCGATGCGCTTGAGCGCACCATGGGCGGTGCCGGTGCCGCAGGAGATGGCCGCGCCCTCCTCGAAGGAAAGCTCGTCGGGCAGGGGGACCATGGTGAAAGCCGGCGCCTTCATGTAGGGCGCATGCGCGCCGTGGCCTGTCATCCCATACACGGTGATGCCGTGGCGGCAGAGCTGGGACCAGCCCACGCGGCAGTGTTTGCACTTCCCGCAGCCCTTGTAATGGTGGTTCATCACGCGGGTGCCGACGGGCGCGAAGTCCGCGGACACGCCGGGTCCCGCCGCCTCGACCACTCCGCAGGGCTCGTGCCCCGCGATGACGGGCCCGCTGCCGCCCAGGCCCAGCGAAGCCGCGGCGTTGCCCGCAGCGCGATAGGGATGCAGATCGCTCCCGCACATGCCCGAGGCCTTGATGGCGATGACGATCTCTCCCGGGCCCGGCGTGGGATCGGGGAATTCCTGGATCTCGAGCTTCCGTCCTCCGAGAAAGACGACGCCGCGCATGGGGTGAGCCCTCCTGTGTGTCTCGTGGATGCTGACCGCCGTAGCCTACCACCGGCCGTGGAGCTCCGGCGCGGCCG
>DATGCY010000333.1:0-3434 GCA_035311385.1 Candidatus Methylomirabilota bacterium | reverse complement strand
GAAACCGAGGTCGTCCCGGGCGTTCGGGTCGCCGCCCGCCTCCACGAGGAGCCGCACGATGGGAAGGCTGCGCCCGTACACCACCGCACGATGGAGATGGGTCCGGTCGTGCATCCAGGGGATGCGGAAGTTGGGATCGGCGCCGTGGCGAAGATAGAGCTCGACCCCGGCTCGGTTCTCGAAGTCGACCATCCGCGCCAGGCAATACGAGACGCGCTTGGGATGAAGTGGCGGGCGCGCCTCTAGGAGCAGGCGGAGGCAGGTCACGTCGGCGAACTCCGAGGCGTGATAGAGCGCTTCGAGCCCGCACGATTCAGCGCCGTTCCCAGGCTCGCCGTGGAGCTCGTTCACATCTGCGCCAGCCTCGAGGAGCATTCGGGTCAACTCGGCGTTGTTGGCGATGCCCGCCGCCCCGTAGAGGCTCGTCTGCACCCACGTCTCACTTCCGTCCTGGTGGAGGAAATGGGCGTTGACGTCGGCGTCGTGGTCGAGGAGGAGTCGCACCACGCGCACGATGCCCGGCGCCCGCCGCGCGTCGGACCGCAGGAAACGGGAGAAGCAGGCATAGAGGATAGGCTCGCGGTCGAGCGGGCCGCCCCGTCCGCGGGCGAGGGCAGGATCACGCGCGAGGCGGCGCGCCACTTCGCCGTCGGCACCCGAGACGCACGCCGTGTAGAGATCGAAGCGCTCCAGGGCAGGATCGGCGGCGAGGAGGGTCGAGGCCTGGCGCATGTCGCCCGCGCAGGCGGCGCGCACGAGCAGCGCCGCGCGTTCGCGAGCCTCGAGCTGCCGTATTTCCACGAGCTGCTTCCAGCGCGGCCAGCTCGCCACGCCATACTCGCGGGCAATCACGAGCTGGGCGTCATGGAGCGCGGGATGGGCGACGGCGCTGCTCCGGAAGCGCGGATGATGCGTACGAAAGCGCTCTACGGCATCGGCGTCGCCGCGGCGAACGGCCTCGAGGAGCGCACGCGCCTGCTTGCGGTCGAACTCGAGCGATGGACGAGGCGGGATCGGTCGGCTGGGCATGGACACGGCCTCCTTCGTGCTGGCCCGTCGTCCGCATGCCGGGCGCTGAAGGAGCCATGACCGCCAGCGCGCGTCCAGAGAACTCGCAGGTGGGACAATCCCTTCACGCGGACCGTGGGTCGCCTGATCGACCGAGGCCGAGTATACCTGAGCTCCCTGGGGTATGCTCGGCGCGATGCCCGAGCTCCCCGAGGTCGAGTACGGCCGCCAGATCGCCAGGAAGGTCGCCCAGGGTCGCCGCATCGTGGAGGCACGCTGCGCCGACGATCCCATCGTCTTCGAGGGCGTGGCACCGGCGCGCTTCCGTCGTGCCCTCGTGGGCCGCCGGGTACGGGCAGTGCGCCGCCACGGCAAGCACCTCTGGTTCGAGCTCGACCGCCGCCCGTGGCCCTGCCTCCACTTCGGCATGACGGGCGGCTTCCACACCGCGCCGGGCGGGCCGCGCGTCAAGCTCAAGTCGAGTCGGAAACGGCCGGATCACGCATGGCCGCCCCGCTTCACCAAACTCCACCTCGTGTTCGACGACGGTGGCGAGCTGGTGGTGGCGGACGCGCGGCGGCTCGGGCGCATTCGCCTCCGCCAGGATCCCGTGCACGAGCCGCCCATCAGCTTCTTGGGCTTCGACGCGCATCGCGCTCTCCCCGCCCCCGCTCGCTTTCGCGAGCTCGTGCGGCATCGCGAAGCGCCGCTCAAGGCGCTGCTCCTCGATCAGGGCTTCGCGGCGGGCGTAGGCAACTGGATCGCCGACGAGGTCCTGTACCAGGCGCGCCTCGATCCGCGGCGCCGGGCCAGCTCGCTCTCCGACGCGGAAATCGCGCGGATGCGCGGCGCCCTCCGCCACGTGATGAACACGGCGGTGCGCCTCTCCAACGACAGCGACCGCTACCCGCGCGGCTGGCTCTTCCATCGCCGCTGGGGCAAAAACCCGCGCGCGGTGACCCGGACGGGTGAGCGGATCCACCACATCACGGTGGGCGGGCGCACCACAGCGTGGGTCCCCACGCGCCAACACTAGCGCGGCCTATCGACGAACGTGTGAGCGCGAGACGGGGCGGGTCCTGTCGCCGGGGGCGGGGGAGCTCTCCAGCTGCGTCACCCACTCGCCTGAATCGCCGCCCTGCGGGCGGCGCACAGAACGAGGGGGTCCCACTCCGCCGGAGAGCTCCCCCGCCCCCGACGCCACCCGCCCCGGCGGCACGCTCGGCACTCGTGAACAGACCCGGCTAGAGCGCGGCACTACCAGGAGGAGGACGACATGGCGAGAGCGGTGACGGTGCAGTGGGTGAAGGGCATGCGATCCGACATGGCCACGGGGCCGCATCAGATCGTGTTCGACGCGCCGGCCGAGGCGGGCGGCGGTGACGAGGGGCCATCGCCGGCCGAGATGCTGCTAGGAGCCATCGGCGCCTGAAAGCTTTCCAACGTTCGGCGGGTCGCCGAACGCCGGCAGTGGCCGGTCCGGCGCCTCCAGGCCCGGCTCGGCGCCACAGAGGCTCAGGGGCGCATCGTGTCCATTGACGCCGAGCTGATCTTGGACGGCGCCTTCGACGACACGCAGCTCGCCGCGCTCCGCGAGGCGGCGGAGAGCTGCCGCATCAGCCGCGCCCTGAGCGTGCCGGTGAACCTGCGGCTCACCGTCGAATGAGCGAGGACCTCAGCCCAGGAAGGCCGACACCGCGTCGACGAAGGCCTTCGGCTGCTCGTACGGAAGCATGTGCCCGGCCTCGGCGATGAAAGTGAGCTGGGCGTGGGGAATGAGCTTGGCCCACAGCTCGCCGTAGGCGGGCATGATCAGCTTGTCGCTCCGGCCCCACAGCACGAGCGTCTCCGCGGTGAGCCGGTAGAGGCGCTTGGACACGCGGCGGTTGGGAATGGGAAAGAGGATCTTCCCCGCCATGGCGAGCCGGCGCTGCTGGCCGATGTAGAAGGTCTTGAGCGCCTCCATGTCCGAGAAATCCACTCCGCCCGTGAGGAGGGCCTGACCCGCCAACGGGTCGTGGAAGAGCAGCTCCGCGAACTGGTGGGGCAGGAGGGAGAACAGGTCAGGAATGGGATGCTCGTCCATCCACAGTCCCGCCGCGCTCACCAGCACGAGCTTGCCCGCATCGTGCGGCGCGATGGCGGCCATCTCCGCGGCAATCATGCCGCCCATGGAGTGGCCCACGAGATGCGGCCGGCGGAGGCCGAGGATGTCGACCACGTCCCAGCCGTGGAGTGTGAAGTCGAGCATGTCCTCGAGGAGATCCTCGCCGGTGGACTCGCCATAGCCGGGCAGCTCCGGCGCGAAGACGTGGTAGCGGCCGGCGAGCTCGTCGAGAAAGGGATTCTCGGCGAGAAGCCCACCCGCGCTGTGGAAGAACACGAGAGGATGCCCGCTCCCGCTCTCCAGCACGCGGCAGCGGGCG
>DATGCY010000332.1:0-3019 GCA_035311385.1 Candidatus Methylomirabilota bacterium | reverse complement strand
CCGCGCCGGGGAGGAGGCCCAACTTCACCTCGGGCAGCCCCACTTGCCCCGCGGCGACGGCGACACGGTAGTGGCAGGCGAGGCACACCTCGAGCCCGCCGCCGAGCGCCGTGCCATGGATGGCCGCCACCACGGGCTTGGCGCTGCCTTCGATGGCCGCGAGCACGCTGTGGAGATCGGGCGGCTGCGGTGGCTTGCCGAACTCGCGGATGTCGGCACCCGCGATGAAGGTGCGGCCGCCGCCGATGATGACCATGGCGCTCACGCCGGGATCGGCAGCGCCCTTGGCGAGGGCGTCGAGGAGGCCCTGGCGGACACCCTGCGAGAGCGCGTTCACGGGCGGATTGTTCACGGTGATGACGCCGATGCTGCCCTGCTTGTCGAACGCGACGAGATCACTCACGACACGCCTCCACTTCGTTGGGTGTTATCAGGAAGAGGATCGATGGAGGAGGCTCTCCGCGCCCTCCATCAGGCTTTCGGACAGGGTCGGGTGCGCGTGGATGGTGACGGCGAGATCCTCCGCCGTCACCGCGGTCTCGATGGCCAAGGCGGCCTCGGCGATCAGCTCCCCCGCTCCAGGGCCGACGATGCCCACGCCGATGACTCGGTTGGAGGCGGCCTCCACGACCAGCTTGGTCAGGCCGTCGCTCCGCCCGATGGTGGCGGCGCGCCCAGAGGCAGCCCAGGAGAACTTCGCGATCTTGATCTCGCGACCGGCCTGCGCCTCCATCACGCCGCACCAGGCGACCTCGGGGTCGGTGAAGACGACGGCGGGGATAGCGACGTTGTCGAAGGCGGAGGGTCGGCCCGCGATGCACTCCGCGGCCACCTTGCCCTGGCGCATGGCCCGATGCGCGAGCATGGGCTCGCCGGTGACGTCGCCGACCGCGTAGAGATGCGGATCGCTGGTGCGGCAGTGCTCGTCGATCGCCACGAAGGCGCGGTCGGTCACCTTCGCCTTCGTGCTCTCGAGGCCGAGAGAGTCGGAGACAGCGCGCCGCCCCACGGCCATCAGCACGCGATCGAAGCTCTGCGCCGCCTGGCCCTCGATGGTCGCCTCGATGGCGGCACCGATGTCCTTGACCGCGGAGACCTTGCGCCCGAGGTGGATGGCCGCGAAGAGCTTCTCGCAGCGACGGGCCAGCGGCTGCACGAGATCGCGGTCCACGCCGGGGAGCAGCCCGTCCATCATTTCCACGACAGTGACGCGACTACCGAGGGCGGCATAGACCTGACCCAGCTCGAGGCCGATGTAGCCGCCGCCCACCACGAGCAGGTGCTCGGGGATCTCCGGCACCTCGAGTGCCCCCGTCGAGTCCATGATGCGGTCGCTGCCGACGGCGAAGCCGGACGGCATCATCGGCGCCGAGCCCGTGGCCACGATGGCGTGCTTGAAGCGCACCACCTGCGGCTCCTCGCCGCCGACGCGGATGCTCCGCGAGTCCTCGAAGGCGCCGCGCCCTCCGATGACAACCACGCCCTTGGCCTTGGCGACCGAGGCGAGCCCGCGCGCGAGCTTGCCCACCACGCGCTCGGCCTTCCACTTGCGCATCGGATCGAGCGAGATGCGCGCCTCGCCGAAGTCGACGCCGAACTCCTTGGCGCGCTCCGCCTCGCCGAGCACGGCGGCCACGTGCAGGAGCGCCTTGGACGGGATGCAGCCCTCGAAGAGGCAGGCGCCGCCCAGACGATGGCCGGCGTCGATCACCACCGTCTCGAGGCCGAGCTCCGCGCAGCGGAAGGCGGCCGAGTAGCCGCCCGGACCGCCGCCCAGCACGGCCACGTCCACCTCGGTGACCAGATCACCCATCACCATGACGCTACCACTCCGCGAAGAGCGTCTCGGGCGCTTCCAGGCGCCGGATGAGGGCCTGGGCGAAACGCGCACCGTCGGCGCCGTCGGCCACGCGGTGATCGAAGGTGAGGCTCAGCGGGAGCATGGTGCGCGGCACGATCTGACCACCGCGGACCACGGGCTCCTCCCGCCCCCGCGCCACCCCGAGGATGGCCACCTCCGGGTAGTTGATGATGGGAATCGCCCCGGTGCCCCCAAGGGCGCCGATGTTCGTGATGGTGAAGCTGCCCCCGCGCAGGTCGTCGAGGGTGGCCTTGCCGTCGCGCACCCGCTGGGCGAGCGTGGCTAGCTCGCGGGCCAACTCCATCACGGGCTTCTTGTCCACGTCGCGAATCACCGGCACGATCAGGCCGCGCTCGGTGGCCACCGCGATGCCGAGATGGCAGTAGCGCTTGAGGATCAGCTCCCCCGCCCCCGCATCGAGGCTCGCGTTGAACTGCGGGTGCTCCCGGAGGGCGAGGGCCGCCGCCTTCAGGAGGAAGCTCGTCAGGGTGAGGGTGATGCCGTGTTGCTTCGCCGTCTCGAAGCTTCGCGTCACCATGGCGTTGAGGTCGGTGACGTCGGCCTTGTCGAAGTGCGTGACGTGGGGGATGAGAGCCGCGGACAGGGCCATGCGCTCGGCGATGGTGCGGCGGAGATGCGAGAGCGGCTGACGGTCTACCGGCCCCCACTGCTCGAACCTCGGCAGCGATGGCGGCTCGAGCCCGACGGCGGCCAGCGGCTTGGCGGGTCCCGACGGCGCGGGAGCGCGCGGAGCCGTAGGCGCAGCGGTGGCCGCGGCTGGCTTCCCAGTCGCCCCGCGCACGTCGTCATCCGTAATGCGGCCGCCGGGCCCCGTGCCCCGCACGCCATGGAGATCCACGCCCAGCTCGCGCGCCAGCCGGCGCGTCGACGGCGTGGCGGCGACAGGGCCGCCGTTCACCTTCGCCGGAGCCGGTGCGGTGTGCGTAGACGCCGTAACAGGGGGAGTCGGCGCCTTCGGCTCGGTTACGGGCGCAGCGGGCGTGCGCTGCCGAGGAGCCGCGGGTGGCGGCGCTGTCGCGCCGGTCGCATCGCCGAAGCTCACGAGCGGCTGGCCCACCTTGACGGTCTGTCCCGGCTGCACGTGGATCTTCTCCACGCGGCCCGCAAAGGGCGAGGGAATCTCCACTTGCGCCTTGT
>DATGCY010000331.1:0-3720 GCA_035311385.1 Candidatus Methylomirabilota bacterium | reverse complement strand
TTCAACCTCGCTCGCGTCTACGTGCGCCAGCACAAGGTTCGCGAGGCCATCCGCGAGCTGGAGGGCGCCATCGCCATCGAGCCTCGCTACACGCTCGCCCGCCAAGAGCTCCATCGCCTGATCGGCCTGCTGAATTGACGCCGCCCCTGCCCTTCTACGACAACCGCCTGCTCTTCGGACGGGCCGGGGTTCCCGGCCACCTCGCCTTCGCCCCGGGGGATTCGACCATGCGGGTGTATTCGTGCGAGGGGGAGAGGCGCGCGAGCACGGAGCCCTTCCGTCCCTTCCTGCTCCTCGCCGAGGCCGATCTGCTGAAGGATTTCAAGGGCGACGTCACCGTCACGCCGCTCGACGGTCCGGGGCTCTATCGCTGGCTGGCGGAGTTCCCTTCGTGGTCCCAGTGTCTGAAGGCCCGGGATCACTGCCGCGAAACCTCCGGCCGCATGCCGGGGGCGCCCGACGCGCCCTACCAGTTTTTCGCGGATCCCGTGCACCAGTTCCTCCTCCGCACCGGGCGCACGTCGTTCCTCGGGATGGCCTTCAGCGATCTGCGCCGCATGGCCGTGGACATCGAGGTGACCACCGCCCCCGGCTTCGAGTTCCCCAATGCGGCCCGGGAATCAGACCGCATCATCGCCATCGCCATGGCCGACTCCACCGGCTTCCAGACCGTGCTGTCGGGGGCGGAGATGTCGGAGGCCGAGCTCCTGCGCGAGTGCGGTCGGCTCATCGCCGAGCGCGATCCCGATGTCCTCGAGGGCCACAACATCTTCCGCTTCGATCTCGAATACATGGAGGCACGGGCGCGCCGGCTCAGGGTGCCGCTGCGCTGGGGGCGCGACGGCTCACTGCTCTCCGGGTACCCCTCGCGCATGCAAGTCGCCGAGCGCACCATCGGCTACCGGCGCTATCGCGTGGAAGGCCGCCACATCGTGGACACGTGGATCCTCGCCCAGCTCTACGACGTGGGGGCGCGCGACCTCGAATCCTACGGCCTCAAGGACGTGGCGCGCCACTTCGGGGTCGCCGCCCCCGACCGGACGTACCTGCCGCCCGAGGAGATCCCCCGCATCTTCCGCGAGGATCCCGCCACCCTCATGGCCTATGCCCGCGACGACGTCATCGAGACGCTCGCCCTGTCGAGCGTCCTCTCGCCCTCCTATTTCGTCCAGGCACAGGCTCTGCCCCTGTCCTACGAGTCGGTCGTCCTCCGGGGGAACGCCACGAAGATCGATGGGCTCCTCCTCCGCGAGTGCCTCCACGAGAGGCGCGCGGTGCCCGCGCCATCTGCGGGCAAGGGCGTGGCCGGAGGCTACACCGCCATGTTCCTCTCGGGCGTGGCCGGCAGGGTGCTTCACGTGGACGTCACCTCGCTCTATCCCTCGCTCATGCTGAGCCGCGGCATCGCTCCCGCTTCCGATTCGCTGGGCGTGTTCCCTACTCTCCTGCGCGATCTCCGGGAGTTCCGAGTGGCGGCCAAGCGAGCGGCGCGCGAGGCGCCCTCAGCCGAGGAGCGCTCCCAGGCGGGGGCGCTCCAGCAGACCTTCAAGATCCTCATCAATTCCTTCTACGGCTACCTCGCCTTCTCCCAGGGTCACTGGAACGACTACGACGCGGCCAACCAGGTCACGGGGGAGGGCCGCGATCTCGTGCAGGCCCTGGTGGCACGCCTTGGAGAGCTGGGCGCCGCGGTGATCGAGGTCGACACCGACGGCATCTATTTCGTGCCTCCTGACGGCCGGGAGGAGGACGAGCTCCTGGCCGCCCTCGAGGCCGCCTTGCCCTCGGGCATCCAGCTCGAGCTCGACGGACGCTACGACGCGATGCTCTCGTACAAGATGAAGAACTATGTCCTGCTCGACGCGCGCGGCAAGCTCCTCGTCAAGGGCTCTGGATTGCGCTCGCGCGGCATCGAGCTTTTCCAGCGTCTGTGGATGGAGGAGATGTTCCGGCTGCTCCTGAGCGGCCGGCGGGAGGAGATCCCCAACCTTGTCGCGCGCTGGCGCGAGGATTTCGAGGGGCGTCGCGTGCCCGTGAAGCAATTCATGAAAACGGAGACCCTCCAGGAGTCGCTGGTGGGCTATCAGGACAAGCTCCGCGACGGCCGGCGAAATCCCTCTGCGGCGTACGAGCTGGCCCTTCGCTCGGCGCGCTCCTACCAGCCGGGTGACCAGGTCTCCTATTACGTCTGCGGCACCGACAAGCGCATCAAGGTGAACGAGTCGGCCAAGCTCGCCACGGAGTGGAATCCCACCGAGCCCGACGAGAACACCGCGTACTATGTCTCGAAGCTCGACGACCTCTACGAAAAGTTCCGTCCCCTCATCGAGCAGAACGGGCTCTCCCCGGTGACCGAGGCTGAACCGGAGCCCGAGCCCGCCGTCCAGCTACAGTTCGAGCAGTAGCTGCCGGGGTCGGGCCGGCCGCTCCTCGGCCATCCGGTCCGATCGCGTGCGCCCCGGAAAGCCGATCTCCGCGGTCAGCCGCCGCCCGAGCACGTCGATGCGCCCGCGATATGCGCCATCCGCCGAGGCGCCGCCGCGGTAGAGCTTCCGGTAGCGCGGCTCCAGCTCAGGAAACTCGGCGCGGATGAAGTCCATGAAGAAGCCGTGGGTCTCCCCGCGAAGGAAGAGCACGTTCCAGATCGCCTCCCGCGCTCCCGCCGCTCGCGCTGCCGTAAAGAGGGTGCGGAGGGGGTTCTCCCCATCGGTGAGGAAGGGCAAGAGGGGCATGGCGAAGAGCCGCACGGGAACGCCGGATGCCGACAGCCTGGCCATCGCTTCGAGACGGAGGTCGGGTCGCGGGGCGCGCGGCTCGACACGCCGGAGCAGCGCGGCGTCCATCGAGGCCAGGGAGACATTGACGATCAGGTCACTCTGGGCGGCAATGGTGGTGAGCAAGTCGAGATCACGCGTGATCGCGGCCGACTTGCTCGTGATGCCAACGCGAAGCCCGGGCAGACGGGCCACGGCCTCCAGCACTCGTCTGGTCACGGCGAAGCGTCCCTCGGCGGGCTGATAGGGATCCGTGACGGCGCCGATGGCGACCTCCTCTCCGCTCTCACGCGCTTTGCCGAGACGTGCCACGAGCTTCGTCATGTCCGCCTGCTTCACGTAGATGCGACGCTCGAACTCCGCGGGATCCGTGTGTCCGAGATAGCCGTGGGTCGGCCGCGCGTAGCAGTAGCGGCAGCCGTACTCGCAGCCACGGTAGGGATTGACTGTCCAACCGAATGGGAAACGCGAGTCCTTGAACCGGTTCACGAGCTCTTCGGTATCAAGCGGACGGAATTCCACGTTGCGGCGCAGATCGACGATGGATCCTATCCGCTTCACGAAGCCGGAGCCGGCACACCGGGCTTGTTGGTCATGTCGTCACCTGACGAGTATACCAGGGCTGAGAAAAGGCCCCGGGGGTTTCTTCCCCGGGGCCGAGGATCTCTCTAGCGGCGCCAGCCGCCTCCGCCACCACCACCGGGCCCGCCGCCCCGGGGCCCACCGCCAGCACCGCGCGGTCCGCCTCCGCCCGCTCCACGTTGCGGCTGGGGCCGAGCCTCGTCGACCACGAGATTGCGGTCGCGGAAGAGGCGCCCGTTGAGCATCTCGATGGCCTTGGCAGATTCTTCCTTCGTCGCCATCTCGACGAATCCGAAGCCTCGCGGACGCCCGGTGAACTGATCGGTCACGATCCGAACGGATTCGACCGTGCCGGCCTGCTGGA
>DATGCY010000330.1:0-4171 GCA_035311385.1 Candidatus Methylomirabilota bacterium | reverse complement strand
CGCACGTTGTACGGGCGGCGCATGAGGCGGAGCACGCGATCGCTGCCGCTTTGAAGCGGCAGGTGCTGGTGCGGCACCACCACGGGCAGCGAGGTGACCGCCTCGATCAGCTCGGGAGTGAAATAGGCGGGGAGCACCGAGGAGAGCCTGAGCCAGCGGAGTCCCCTCACGTCGGCGATTCGCCGGACGAGGGCGGCGAGGCTCGTCCGCGGATAGAGATCCCAGCCGTAGTGGCCGATATCCACGCCGGTGAGCGTCACCTCTCCGTAGCCGGCGTCGACCAGCGCCTCGATCTGCTCCACGACCGCCTTGGGCTCCTGGCTCCGGCTCCGCCCGCGCGCGGCGGGCACGATACAGAAGGCGCAGCGATGCTGGCAACCATCCTGGATCTTCACGAAGGCGCGCGACCGGCCGCTCACACTTCGCATAGGCGGGGAAGGAATGGCGCGCGCCGCATCGATGGATGCGACGCGCAGCTCGGGCGGCGACCGCCGTGTAGCCGAGGCGAGCAACTCGGGCAACCGATACTTCTCCTGGTTGCCCACGACCAGGTCGATGCCGGGCATGCGGGCGAGGGCTTCTGGGTCCGTCTGGGCGAGGCAGCCCGTGACCACCACGAGCGCCTCGGGATTGGCGCGGGTGATCCGTCGGATGGTCTGGCGGTCGGAGAAGTCGGCCTTGCTCGTCACCGTGCAGGTGTTGACGACATAGACCTGCGCGGGCTCCTCCGCCTCCACGGTGCGGTAGCCTGCCTGCTCGGCGAGGACGCGCATCTCCTGCGACTCGACCTGGTTCAGCCGGCAACCGAGGGTGGCGAAGGCGATGGTCGGCGGAGCGCTCATGCCGTCAGCGCTTCCTTGAGCTGACCGCAGGCGGCGCCGATGTCCTCACCCTTGCTCCAGCGGACGGTGGTACGGATGCCCGCCTCGAGCAGGATCGACTGGAAGGCGAGGATGCGCTGGAGCGGAGGGCGCTGGAAGCCCGAGCCCTCCCAATCGTTGAACGGGATGAGATTGACCTTGGCGCGGACGCCCTTGAGGAGGCGGACCAGCCGTCGCGCGTCCTCGGCCGAATCGTTGACGCGGTCGAGGAGCACGTACTCGAAGGTGATGCGCTGGCGGAAGGCCACCGGGAAGCCCCGGCAGGCCTCGAGCAGCTCCTCGATGGCGAAGCCCTTGTTCACGGGCATGATCCTGTTCCGGATCTGGTTGCTGGTGGCGTGCAGCGAGATGGCGAGGTTGACCTTGAGGCTCTCCTTGGCGAGCTTCTCGATGCCGCTCACGAGGCCCACCGTCGACACCGTGATGCGACGGGGCGAGAAGCCGAACGCCTTGGGATCGGTGAGGATCCGCAGCGACTGGACGGTCGCCGCGTAGTTGGCGAGGGGCTCACCCATGCCCATGTAGACGAGGTGGGTGATACGGGCGCTGCCTTCGAGGATCCGGCGCGCCGCCACCACCTGCCCCACGATCTCGCCGGCCGTCAGGTTTCGCTCGAGTCCCATGGTGCCCGTGAAGCAGAAGGCGCAGCCGAACCCGCAGCCGACCTGGGTCGACACGCAGAGGGTGAGCCGATCGTCATCGGGCATCAGGACGGATTGGATACGGGCGCCGTCGCCGAGCCTCAGCACGAGCTTCTGGCTGCCGTCCTGCGAGGGTGTCCGCCGCTCGATCTCCGGCACCGCCACCTCGGCCCGCTCGCTCAGCACCGCGCGGAACTCGCGGGGCAGGTCGGACATGGCCCCGATGTCAGTGGCGCCCTTGGCGTAGAGCCATGTGGCGATCTGGCGCCCGCGATAGCGGGGCGCGCCGAGTGACTCCGCCACGCTTTCCAGCTCGAGGGGGGGATAGTCGAGCAAGTTCAGGCGGGACATAGCCAAAAAAGAATAGCATAGGAGCTCCAGAGCCGATTCGAGGGCCGCACGGTCCTAGGTGCGTCCCCCAACGCCGCGAAATCGGATGAGGCTTTGGCTACACCACACCTGATCTTGACCTCGAGCTTCGGGTGCTTGGCCGAGCAACTATGTATCGCGGGTCGTTTGGGGGAGAACCCTCCACGCCGACCCGGCCACGTTTCGGGCCTGCGTGGGCTCCTGCTCAAGCCGCTCTGGGTGACGCCGGAAGTGGACGCCGACGAGAATCTGCCTGGATGGATGTAGGGAACCGTCGGGCCTCGAAGAAAGGCTCCGTTTCCGCTCCCGATTTCGATGGCAGGGATCAGCCCCGCCGATGGAAGCCGGGCAAATTTTGCCGCCAGCGATCCACCGAATCTGTGGGAGGGCTGTGGATAAGCCTGTGGGCAGCCGCTTAGAGGTCAGGTAATTTCGGATATTAACAGCACATCGCTCAATGTTGCAGCAGCGTGACGCGGTTACTTCAGCGTGGCGTCCTGGAGCGGCATCCACTGATCGGGACGCGGCGTCCAGGCGAGGCGGTCGCGGCTCGCGTAGATGTCGACCTGCTGGAGCAGGAAGACCCAGGTGGCGTCCTCGATCATGGCGCGCTGAAGGTCACGGTAGACCTGGCGGCGCTTGCCGGAGTCCATGGTGCTCCGGCCAAGATCGAAGAGCGTGTCCACCCGCTCGCTCTTGTAGTAGAGGCCCCGGCCCTTCGATGAGACCAGGTTGTAGAGCTCGTCGGCGTCCTGCATCGCCCCCCCGAGACCGAGGAGGTAGGCATCCTGGAATTGCTTGCCAAGGTAGCGCTTGAAGTAGACGCCCCACTCGGCCACCTGCACTTTTGGCTTGAAGCCAGCCCTCTGCCACTGCCCGCCGAGGGCTTCGGCGATCTCCTTGTCGCCCTGATACCGCCCGGCGGGCGAGTCGAGGACGATCTCCAGGCCGTCCGGGTAACCGGCTTCCGAGAGAAGCTTCCGGGCTCTGGCGGCGTCTGGCACGTAGCCCTTGACGGAGGCGTCATAGCCGAACATCTGCGGCGTGAGTGGGCCGTCGAGCCGCCGGCCATTGCCCTCGAGGACGGTCTTGATGATGGCATCGACGTCGGTCGCGTAGTTGAGGGCCTGGCGCACCCGCATGTCCGACAGTGGCTTCTTCAGGGCATTGAGCCCGAGGTAGATGATCCAGGTGCTGGGCACGCGCTGGACGCGGATGCCCGACGCCTTCTCGAGCTCGCGCGCCAGGCTGGGCGGTATCGTGGTGACGAGGTCTACCTCGTTGTTCCTGAGGGCCGCCGCACGCGTGAAGGGCTCGGGGATGGGCTTGTAGATAATGCGCTTGATCTTCGGCGTCCCGCGCCAGTGCCGGTCGAAGGCCTCGACGACCATGCGATCGTCCTTGATCAGCTCGACGAAGCGGTAGGGCCCCGTCCCCACAGGCTTGAGCGCGATGCCCTGGTTTCCCTTCTCCTGGACGTACTTCGGCGGCACGATGGCGAAATCGATCAGCCGGTTCACGAGCGGCGCGTACGGTTGGCGCGTGATCAGGTTGACCGTGTAGTCGTCGACGACGTCGATCCGCGCGATCTCGCCAACGTTGGCGCGATTGGGCGACTTCTGCTCCGGGTCGAGGACTCGCTGGAAGGTGAAGCGCACTGCCTCGGCGTTGAAGGGCTCGCCGTCGTGGAAGATCACGCCCTTGCGGAGCTTGAGCTGGAGGGTCACGTCGTCCACGAAGCGCCAGGACTCGGCGAGCTGGGGCACGATGCGGTTCTCGGCGTCGCGGCCGACCAGCGAGTCGAACATGCTCACGCCGACCATGGCCCGGAAGGAGGACAGGTTCATGGTGGGGTCGAGGTTCTCCGGCGTCCAGGGGATGGCTACGCGTAGCTCGCCTTGGGGTTGGGCGTCGGCGAGGTTCGTCCACAGGGTCAGGAGCGCGACGAGCAAGATGACGACGCGACGGCTGGCATTCCCCCTCATCATTTCAGCCCTCGCCTCCCCGCTCGAGGCGAGCGGTCAGCTCGAACGGCGGCCCTCTACCCCTTCGGGGGCGAGGGGATCGGCGGATGAGACACGTTCACCCTCGGACTCCCCTAATCGCGGCTTCGAGGTTTTCGTCGGAGGTGGCGAGCGGGAGGACGCAGCCGGGAGCGACGACCACACCCGTGCCTCCGCTCTGGCGCACGGCATCTTGGGCCTGCGCCGCCACGGCCGAGGGCGATCCTTTGAGTAGAACGTCCTTCTCGCCGAGGCCGCCGACGGCCGCTCCGCTGAA
>DATGCY010000329.1:0-3535 GCA_035311385.1 Candidatus Methylomirabilota bacterium | reverse complement strand
CTCACGCGAGCGCGAGATGGCCATCTGGATGAGCATGGCCGCGAACGGGGCGAGGATGGCCATGAGGAGAGCGCCGATGGCGCTGCCCCCGCCGCCATTCTCGTCGCTGCGCCGTCCGCCGCCGAAGATGGCCGCCCACTGGGCCATCTGGGCGAGATAGGTGATGGCGCCCGCGATGGTGGCGGCGATGGTCATGATGAGGGTGTCGCGGTTCTTCACGTGGGAGAGCTCGTGGGCGAGCACGCCGCGGAGCTCCTCCTCGTTCATGATGCGCAGGATGCCCTCGGTCACCGCTACCGCGGCGTGTTGCGGATTGCGCCCGGTGGCGAAGGCGTTGGGGGAATCGTCCTGGATGATGTAGATCGGCGGGACGGGGATGCGAGCCTCCGCCGCGAGCTGGCGGACGATGCGATAGAGCTGGGGCGCCTCCGCCTCCGTGACTGCCCGGGCGCCGTACATTCCGAGCACGATCTTGTCGGAGAACCAATAGGACCCCACGTTCATGACCAGGGCCAGCACGAAAGCGATGGCCATGCCCTGCCGTCCTCCCACCGCGCCCCCGATGAGGATGAGCAGGCAGGTGAGCACGACGAGAAGGAACCCAGTCTTGATCAGATTACCCATCGCGGGGGACCTCTTCGCGAATGCTAGCAGCGACCTCCGAGAGCGTCAAGCAACAGGGCCGGCGACGTCGCGCCGCTTCGTCGCCGCGCGCGGGTCGAAGCCGACCCAGCGGATACCGCGTACACCGCGGAAGCGCCGTGCCATCACCTCGAGGGCTTCCGGATGGCAATCCACGAGGAGAAAGCGCCGCCCCGTCTCGAGACACGCGGCCCCGGTGGTGCCGCTGCCCGCGAAGAAGTCAAGGACGAGATCGCCGGGGCGCGACGAGGCCTGCACGATGCGCCGGAGCACGCCGAGGGGTTTTTGGGTGGGATAGCCGGTGCGCTCCTGACCCTGGGTGGGCACGATGGTATGCCACCAGGTATCGGTGGGCAGCTTGCCCCGCGCCACCTTCTCGGGGCCCACGAGGCCGGGTGCCATGTAGGGGATGCGTTCCACCGCCTCGGCGTCGAACACGTAGCGCAGAGGGTCCTTCACGTACACCAGGATGTTGTCGTGCTTGGGCGGCCAGCGCCGTGTGGGGCGGCCACCGTAGTCGTAGGCCCAGATGATCTCGTTGAGGAAGCACTCGCGTCCGAAGATGCTGTCGAGCAGCACCTTGCAGTAATGGACCTCGCGATAGTCGATGTGGAAGTAGAGCGTGCCGTGGGGCGCGAGGGCGCGATAGGCTTCGCGGAGACGTGGCTCGAGGAAGGCGAGATAATCGTCAAAGCGGTCGGGATAGGCACGCGAGCCCATTTTCACCGTGTCGTAGCGGTGCCCCTTGAAGCCCACGCGATCGCCGGAGGCGCTGCGCACCGTCTTGATGCGGGTGTGCTCCTGTGCGCGGCCGGTATTGAAGGGGGGATCGAGGTAGACGAGAGCAGCCGCGGCGTCTGGCACGTAGCGACGCAGCACGTCGAGGTTGTCTCCAAGATAGACGGTGTGCACGGCCCCCGTAGTATACGGGTCACCCCGTGTTCCCATCACATGCCCGAGGGTGTCGGTGGGCCTTTCAGGTTGACAAGCGGGGAGAGCGGCCCGTACACTGGCTCGATTTCAGGGAAATCTACTGGTTCTGTCGAGAGTTAGCCGGAGTCGAACATGATCATCAAGGTCTCGGAAATACCCGAGGAGGGGCTGAGGTTCGAGGGCCCACAGGCTTTTCCCGAGCCCTTCCAGGACCGGAGCTGGCGCCTGGAGGATGTTGAGCTCGGGGTCGAGAAAGACGGGGATACGGTCTTTGTTACCGGCCACCTTCGCTCGCGAGTGCCCCAGGTCTGCTCACGCTGCCTCGAATCGTACGAGGCGACCGTCGACGCGGCGGTGGACACGCGTCTCGTGCCTGCCCCCGCCGCGCGGGGAGAGGAGCGGGAACTCGGCGCCGACGACCTCGAGACCGACGTCTACGACCGGGACCAGATCGATCTCAACGTGCTCATCGAGACGGAAACGACCCTCGGCATCCCCATGAAGCCGCTGTGCCGCGAGGGGTGCCGCGGGCTCTGCCCGAGTTGCGGGGCCAGCCGCAATGGCGAGCCGTGCGGCTGCGCGCCTGCCGTCGATCCGCGTTGGTCACAGCTCAAGGGACTGGCCGGCCGCCTGTCCAGATAGTTCACATAGATCGAGAGCCTGGCCTCGAGGGCCGGCCAAGGAGCCATCAGAAGATGCCGCTGCCAAAGCGACGCCACTCGAAGACGCGGGGCCGCAAGCGTCGAACGCACTACAAGATGTCCGCGCCGACCCGCTCGGTGTGCCCGCAGTGCCGCGAGGTGAAGATGCCGCACCAGATCTGCCCCAAGTGCGGATTCTATAAGGGCCGGGAAGTTCTCTCCGTCGAGGGCGAGTAACGACGGGGCGCGCAGGCCGCGAGCGATGAAGATCGCGGTGGACGCCATGGGCGGGGACTTCGGCCCCGCCGTCGTCGTCGAGGGAGCAGTCGCGGCGGCCCGCGAATTCGGTCTCGCCTCGGTCTTGGTGGGGGACCGTTCTGCCGTCGAGCGCGAGATTGGTCGCCTCAAGGCACAGGACCTTCCCCTCACTGTCCGCCACGCGAGCCAGGTGGTGGGCATGGCGGAGCCTCCCTCCCACGCCCTCCGTCGCAAGCGCGACTCCTCCCTCCGCGTGGCGGCCGAGCTCTGCAAGGAGGGGGAATGCCAGGCCCTCGTGTCCGCGGGCAATACCGGGGCGGCCATGGCCATCGGCATGTACGTGATGGGACTACTTCCCGGAGTGGAGCGGCCCGCCATTGCGGCGACCTTGCCGAGCCTCGCCGGCTATACGATCCTCATCGACGCCGGCGCCAACGTCGACCCGAAGCCGCGCCACCTCTTCCAGTTCGCCGTCATGGGCCACGTGTACTCGCGTGACATCGTGGGTAAGGACAATCCGCGGGTGGGACTCCTCTCCGTGGGCGAGGAGGAGGGCAAGGGCAACGAGCTGACCAAGGACACCTACGAGAAGCTCCGCCACTCCTCCCTCAACTTCATCGGCAACATCGAGGGTCGCGACATCTATAACGGCCGCTGTGACGTGGTGGTCACGGACGGCTTCACGGGCAACGTGTGCCTCAAGGTGTCGGAGAGCCTGGCCGAGATGCTCACGGAGATGATCCGACAGGAGGTGGGGCGCGACGTCTTGTCGCTCGCGGGAGCCGCGCTATCCAAGCGGGCCTTCGCGCGCATGAAGCGCCGCGTGGACTACACGGAGATGGGCGGGGCTCCCCTCCTGGGGATCAGCGGGGCGACCATCATCTGTCACGGGGCCTCGCCCGTGAAGGCCATCAAGAACGCCGTGCGAGTGGCTGGGGAATGGGTGAAGAGCGGGGTCAACGAGCACATCACCACCGCCCTCGATGCCGAGCTGGAGCTGGCCGAGGGACGCGAGGGAGGTCGCGAATGACCAAGGCTCAGATCATCGGCATCGGCGCCTA
>DATGCY010000328.1:0-16644 GCA_035311385.1 Candidatus Methylomirabilota bacterium | reverse complement strand
GTTCTGCTGGGCTTCGACACGGCTGGCCCCCATCAGGTAGCTGTCTTGCCCTTGCATCTGCACGGCGAGGAGCCCGGCGAGCATGAGGCCGAGGACCGCCATCACCACGAGCAACTCGGCGAGAGAAAAGCCGCCTTCGTTACTCATCATCGAACGCAGACCGCTCATCGCTTGGCCACCAGCATGGTGACGATGGCGCTCTTCGTGGAGCCGGTGGAGACTCCTCCCGCTCCCGTCATTGGGGTGTAGCTCACCGTCACCGTGGCCTGCCGCAGATCGGCGCTGACGACGGTGCCACAGCCGGCTCCCACGCTGCAGTCCGTGATCCGCACGGTCCGCGTGTAGTCGCTGTAGGGCGCCGCCATACTTGCTTCATCCGGAAACGTGGTCACCGCCGCTCCGTTGCACGCCCCCGAGGTCGGGGCTGAAGAGGTAGACGTTCCCAGACAGTCATTGGCCGGCGAGGCCGTCCAGACGGCATTGCGTACCTGCTCGAGACGCTGATTCGCGAGGAAGGTCGCCGTGGACAGGTTACGTCCCTCGTGGATGCCGTAGCTCGCCACGGGTACCGCGGAGAGGAGTCCGACGAGACCGATGGCAATGATCACGGACGCGACGAGGATCTCGGCGAGAGACATTCCCGACTCGCCCGTGATGGTTCGATAAGTGGTGAGCATCATGGGCTCCTCACGCGGCCACTCAACGCGATCGAGATGGTGGTGGTACCCCCCGTGGTCGAGTTGGTCATCGTATAGGTGGTCGCCGCGGTGGCGGCACCCAAATAGGTGAAGGTCACCGTGGACGACACCGGACCGATCGTGAATCCTGCCGGCAGATTGATGGCGCCGGTCGCATCTGTTCCCGCTCCGACCCATGCCCCGCCGGCACAACTCCCCTGCAGAAACTGCATCTGCTGATTGTTCGGTATGGAGACGCACACACTGTTGTTCTGCTTGATCGCCAGCTCGCGCGCCTGGTTGAAAAGCGACATGACTTGCTGGACGTCTGCCCGCGCCGCCGCGGCCTGATAGGCGCTCAGAAAGAAGGGAACGCTCACCGTGAAGAGCAGACCGATGACGGCGACCACCACGAGGAGCTCGGCGGCAGAAAAGCCCCCGTGGCCACGCGGAACGTGCGTGCTTGGGCATCGCCATCTTGCTGTCTTCATATCGTTGAGTCCTCTCCACCACATCCGTGACTGGCCGACCGTGAAGCCCCTGTCGTGGTCTCGCCGCGGACGGTCCGCGGTGAAAGCCTGATGAGCTTTTCCGGCCGTGCCTGAGTGCTGCACGGCCGGTGCCACGGGCCGGGTGGCCCACGAACATGGCGCCGAGCCACCAGAAGCATCTTGGACGGGTGTCTGGCCTGCATCAGCCACTCAGACTCGGTGGGATGCCCCCGAATTCGAGGGCGCGCCACGCGACCGCTGTCTCGACGTCATGACAGCGTGCGGCGAAAGAGTGTCAGGAAACGTCCGGACAACTGTCTGTCAACAAGATTGTCGACTGTCGAAGGGTTGACATGCCGCCCCGCCTCGATGCGGGCGGGCACCCCTCGCATGGCGCCAAAATGCATCACAGGCAGCGAGGGCTTGGTGCTGAGGTTCCGTCCTGGGAACGCTGAGTCGACGGTCGACGCCAGGTGGATCCAACGCAGCCGTCCCGATGAGGCCGGGTGGGGCCAGACGTTCCTGGCCTGAACGCTACCGGTTCAGCCAGACGACTTCGAGCTGCGCGCCGCGATCAAACGAGTTCTTGGTGCCGTAGTTCTTCACCCACGGCGTCCACGAGGAGACGTTCCTCGGGGACGGGGTGTAGACGTAGTACACGCGCTCCGCGACGTGGCGCTGGATGTCGTCGATGATCTTCCGCCGCGCGGCGTGTGGAGCATGCCGGCGCTGGGCATCGAGCATCACGTCGAGGGGACTGTCGGCGACGTGACTGCGATTGTCGAGCAGACCGCTGCGGAAGAAGTTGTAGAGGTAGCCGTCGACCTCCGTGAAGAGCGACGACGGCCCCCACGTCAGCTCGTCGAACCTTCCCAGGAAGGAGCCACGGATGTATTGGCCGTAGTCCTCGTTGACGATCTGGAGCTCGACCCTGATCTGTCGCAGCCCCTGGGCGAGCAGCTCAAGGTCTTCCACGTACTCCGGGCCGTAGCCGGGCCAGGTGGTACACCGGACCTTCATGCCATTGGGGAACCCTGCCTCGGCGAGAAGGTTCCGGGCGAGGACGGGACCGTATTGTAGCCATCGCATCCCCTCCCCCAAATCGGCGGTGGGAAGCTTCCACTCGCGCATCGGCGCGGGCACGGGGCCGGCGTCCTCCCATCCCTGCCCGCCCAGATGCTGGGTCAACCACTTCTTGCGGTCGATGGAGAGGGAGAACGCCTGGCGCACTCGCGCGTCATGAAAAGGGGCCCGGTCGGTGCGGAAGGCCAGGGTGCGGACGGCGAGGCTATCCCAGAATCTCACGGGATAGGAGGGGTTGGCGGCGCGGAAGGCGGCGACGTCGGCGCGGGCGATGCGCGCGTCAGCGGAGGGCAGGTCGACCTGCCCCGCGCGGAAGAGCGAGAGCTGCGTCGCGCGATCCTTGACGAAGAGCCACTCGACGCGGTCGAGATAGGGGAGGCCTCGCTGGTAGTAACGGGGATTGCGGGAAAACACCGCCTTGAGCCCAGGCTCATACCGTTCCAGCACGAAGGGTCCGCACCCAATGAGGGACTCCACTCTCCCGAAGTCACCCAGCTTGTCCTCGATCTCGGGGGGCAGGATGCAGTTCCACGGCTCGGCGAGGTTGTGGAGGAAGGGCGCGTAGGCCTCGGCGAGGGTGACGCGCACGGTGTGAGCGTCCGGCGCTTCGATGCCCTCGACCCGGCCGAGCGAGCTCGCGGCTGGCGATTTCCTGATCGCGCGCTCGAAGGAGTACTTCACGTCGGCGGCCACCAGCTCCCGGCCAAGTACGGGTGGCCGCGTCTCCCACCGAACGCCGGGGCGGAGGGCGATGGTGTACACGCGGCCGTCCCGCGACACGTCAGCCCGAAGGGCGAGATCGGGCACGAGGGTGAAGTCCGAGGGGCCATAGCGGGCGCCGTTGACGAACTTGAAGAGCGTGCGTCGGACGAGCGACGAGAGGAACTGGGTCTGGGAGGACAGGGTCCCGTGCGCGTCAAAACTCGGTGGCTCGACCCCGATGACCTTGAGGACGCCACCGCGCCGTGGCCGCGGCTCGGCGAAGGCGGATCGCGGAGAGCACGCCGTGGCCACCGCGGCCGCTGCGACCTTGAGAAAGGCACGGCGACCGTTCGGGGACGGCTCGCGGTCGAAATTCATTCGCGCACGGGCTCGCGATGGTTCAGCAGGCGCAGCATCCATCGTCCGCGATCGCGCTCGATGACAGACAGCGCGGCGTAGTCCTGGCCCAGGGACAGGATGCGCGCCGGCGGCACCCCGAGGGCGCGGCAGAGCACGATCCGGTTCGGCCCGCCGTGCGCAACCACGAGGACGGACGTGCCTTCGTGCCGCTCTGCGATGGTCTCGAAGGCGGGCCACGCCCGCGCCTCCACGTCGGCCAGACTCTCGCCCTCAGGGAACTGGAAGCGGCCGACATCCGCCATCCAGGCGGCGAAGGCCGGGGGGTCGAGGGCCCGGATCTCCTCCGCGGTGAGCCCTTCCCACCGTCCCATGGAGAACTCGCGCAGCTCCGGCTGCGCCACGGCCTGGAGCCCATGGGGAGCGACGAGGAGCTCAGCGGTACGGCGCGTGCGCGAAAGATCGCTCGAATAGGCGGCGCTGAGCGCGACGCCGGCAAGTCGTCGGGCCAGGGCGGCGGCTTCAGCCTCGCCCCGCGGAGACAACGGCACGTCGAGATGACCGATGAAGCGCCGCGTCTCCGCTCCGACCACGCTCCCGTGGCGCACGAGGTAGATGGTGGTGGGCATCAAATGAGCTGGAGATGGATGAGGGAGGCGGCGGCGCTGAGGGTCGCCAGCTCGCCGATTTCGACTGATCCTCCCAGAACGTCGCCGGTGAGACCCCCCATCCGCGAGACCATGAACACCGCCCACAGGAGAGCGGAAGCGAGAGAGATGCTGAGCAGGAGTCCACCCCAGGCTCCGAGAAGGAAGGCAGAAAGGGCCCACAATGCGGCGAGATAAAGCGGCGTCGCCCATGGCGAGAGGCCGGCGAGGAAGTCTGCGCCCGCGCCCTCTCCCGGCGTGGCCGCGGGAAAGAGCGGGCCGATCAGCACCGGGGCGAGCCGCCCGACCGCAGGGGCGAGGAGGAGGACGGCGGGATGGCGCGGCGCGGACATCGCGTCGACCGCGCTCACCTCGATGAAGAGGGCCAGCCCGATGGCGACGGCGCCGAAGACGCCGAGACGGCTGTCGCGCATGATGGCGAGGCGGCGCGCGACCGAGTGCCCGGCTAGCCCGTCGACGGCGTCGGCGAGGCCGTCGAGGTGAAGGCCTCCCGTGAGGATCTTCCACGCGGCCACCAGGAGTACGGCGCCCAGGAGTGGCGGGACGAGGACGAGGAGCACGCGATCGGCGGCGACGAGACAGGCGCCCAGGACCAGCCCGACCGCGGGAAACCACCAGGCGGCCCGGCCGAGGGCACCGGGCTCGGCCGCCTCGCGACCCGGCACGGGCACGATGGTGAGAAAACGCAGGGCAAGGACGAGGTAGCTCATCGAGCCGTGCCCCGCCGTCCCTGCCCCGCCCTCACACCGGGGGGACGGGATTGCGCCGGGGTGGGAACTCGAGTTGCTTGCTCGCCGCGTACTCGAGACGCCGGACCAGCTCGCTCCGCAGCTCCGAGCCCGCGATGATGCCGTCCACCAGCATCTCCGAGGCGAGCTTGTAGATGTCCACGTCCTGCACGTACTCCTGACGCTTCTGCTGCACGTAGGCGGCCCGCTCGCTCTCCGGCAGCTCCATGATCTTGTTGTAGTAGACGGCGTTGACCGCGGGCTCCGGCCCCATGATGGCGACCTGTCCGTAGGGGAGCGAGAGCGCCGCGTCGGGCTCGAAGGCGGGGCCGCACATGGCGTAGAGGCCCGCCCCGTAGCACTTGCGCACGACCACGGAGATCTTCGGCACGGTGGCCTGGGAGGTGGCGAAAACCATCTTGGCTCCGTGACGGATGATCCCCGCTCGCTCCACCTTGGTCCCCACCATGAAGCCCGGGACATCGGCGAGGTAGACGAGGGGGATGTTGAACGCGTTGCACAACCAGATGAAGCGTGCCGCCTTGTCCGAGGAGTCGACCATGAGCACGCCGCCCTTGACCTTGGGTTGGTTGGCCACGATGCCCGTGGCTCGGCCGCCGATGCGCGCGAAGCCGGTGATGATCTCCTGAGCGAAGAGCCGCTTGATCTCGAAGAAGGAGCCCGCGTCGACCACACGGCTGATGAGCTCGTACATGTCGAACCACTTGCGCTGGTCGTGGGGGACGATCTCGTCCACCGAGCGCCCGGGCGCCGGCTCGCCCGCGGCCACCGCGGCGGGCCGCTCACGATAGGACGACGGCATGAAGGTGAGATAGCGCTTGGCGATTTCGATGGCCTCCTCGTCGGAGGCGGCCAGGATGTCGCCGCAGCCGGAGACGGAGCAGTGCATGCGCGCTCCCCCCAGCTCCTCGAGCGACACTTTTTCCCCCACCGCCATCTCGACCATGCGCGGCGAGCCCACGTAGAGGCTCGCCTTGCCGTCGACCATGATCACGCAGTCCGTGAGGGCGGGCAGATAGGCCGAGCCGGCCGGCGACGGGCCGAAGAGGATACACACCTGGGGGACGACCCCGGAGAGCTGCACCTCGTTGTAGAAGATGCGGCCGGCGTGGAAGCGTCCGGGGAAGATCTTGATCTGCTCGGAGATGCGTCCGCCCGCCGCGTCCACCAGATAGAGAAGCGGCACCTGGAGCCGCTGCGCGCGCTCCTGGACGCGCACGATCTTGGCCACCGTCTTCTCGCCCCAGGAGCCGGCCTTGACCGTGTAGTCGTTGGCCATGATGCATACGGGGCGGCCGCCGACCCGGCCTACCCCGGTGACCACACCGTCGGCGGGGGTGTCGGCTTCCTGGTTGCGCGCGAAGAGGAAATCTTCCTGGAACTCCGAGCCGGGATCGAGGAGGAGGCGAAGGCGATCGCGAACGAAGAGCTTGCCTTCTTCCTTCAGCTTGTCACGGTATTTGACGTGGCCCTGCTCAATACGGGCGCGCTCACTCGCATAGCGTTCCTCAGCCATGGCGGGCCACCCGGCGGCTCACTTCGGCGCGGCAGCGGTGGGAACGGGATCGGCCCAGAGAATGATGATGAGCACACCCGAGCCGTGGCGGGGACCGCCCACGATGGCGGGCGCGCCCGGAGCGGCCACGATGTTGGAGGTCATGAGAGACTTCTCGCCCTTGAGCAGGCGCACCTGCATCCTCACCGACTTGCCTTGAAGATCCTTCGGGGTCACCTCGAGCCAACGATCGTCCGGAGCGGGAATGCGCTTGGCCACCCCGTACTCCACGTCGACCTTGTGGTGCTCGAGCGGCGTGTAGTCGTTGTAGCGAAAGAGTTTGCGCAGTCTCGGGACGACCTGCTTGAGCCGATCATCCATCTGGCCATCGGTGACCGCAGCAGACGGCGCAGGCGCGGGCGCCGGAGGCACGCTCGTGGTGGAGCCCCCCGCAGGCGCGGAAGGGGGCTTGCCACTTCCGGCAGGCGGCGGACTGGGCGGCGGATTCGAGGCCTGGAGCACTCGCACCTCGAAGTGCACCGTGCCCTTGGGCGGCGGTGTCACCTGGCCGGGTGCGACCTGTGCGGGAGCCGCCGGGGCGGACGCGGGCGCCGGGGGTGGGGTCTGGGCCCAGAGCGACGACCAACCGGCGCCGATGAACGCGGTGGTCAGGCTCAACAAGAGGAGGAGCATCGGTCCGAGGGCCATTCGCAAGCGCTTGCGCGCATTGTGAAGCCTCGACATCACCGTTCCGATCGGGCAGTTGAGCACGGTGGCAATCTCGCGATATGACAGTCCCTCGACGTCACTGAGCATGATAATGGCTCGCGCATTGGGCGGCAAGGTACCGAGGGCTTCGGTGATGCGATCGCGTCGCTCGGCGCTGAGTGCGGCCTGGTCGGGTTGCGCGGCGGGATCGGGCGCGGTATGTTCCCACTCCTCCGCGGGGATCGGTTGCGTGCCGAACGCGCGCGCCTGGGCGCCCCGTGAGCGCAAGCGATCGGTGGCCACATTCATGGCGATACGGAAGAGCCACGTGTAGAAGGCGGACTGGCCACGGAATGATCCGAGCGATTGAAACGCCCGTACGAACGCATCTTGCGCGCAATCCCATGCCTCCTCGCGGTCGCGCAGCACCTGGAAGGCCAGGCGCCACACGCGCTGCCGGTACTTCTCCACCAGGGGCTCGAAGGCCGCGACATCCCCAGCACGGCACCGCTCGATAAGCGCGCGCTCGTCGATGTCCTGGGCGGCATCCCTCGGAGGCGTCGGCGGATCCCCGGCGGGCGTCACGAATGTCCGCCGCGGTTGCTGCGCCTCCCGCTGCGACTAAGATTGGACGCCGGAGGATGGGCCCGCATTCACCGCGGGCGCCGCGACGGCCGCCCGGACGCGAGCGACTGGAGCGCCGCGTCCACGCCCAGGAGGTAGCTGCCGGGACCGAAGCCCGCAATCTGGCCACGAGCGACGCCGGCGATCACCGATTGGCGGCGGAACTCCTCCCGGCCATGGACATTGGAGAGGTGGACCTCCACGACAGGAAGGGAGACGGCGGCGACGGCGTCACGCAGAGCCAGGGAGTAGTGGGTGAAGGCGCCGGGGTTCATGACGATGGCCCGGAAGCCTTCGCGCGCCGCGCCCTGCACCCAGTCGACGAGCTCGCCCTCGTGATTCGATTGCCGGCACACCGCTTCCGCTCCGCGACTGCTCGCGTGGCGCTGAATCTGCCGGTCGATCTGGGCGAGGGTGGTGCGCCCATACACCGCGGGTTCGCGCGCGCCCAGGAGATTCAGATTGGGTCCATGGAGGACGAGGACGCGCGGGGCGGCCGGACGTGCCATTGCCGCGGAGAGTATACACTGATCGTTACGCGCCGGGCTCGGACCGATCCTCCTTCGGTAGGCTCGCCGCGATGGCTTCACGCACCTGCGTCGAGAATCGGCGCGCGCCCACCCGAGGATCTGGGTCGTCGGGCGGGGCCAGCAGCGGATGATAGACGATGCGCAGGTGTCCGGGCCGAGGCAGCACGCGCCCGGGAGGCCACGAGGCGTGCCCGCCCAGGATGGTTACGGGCAGCACGGGCACTTTCAGCGAGCAGGCGAGCCGGAACGCGCCGGGACGGAATCGCTGCAGCCGTCCATCGGGCGTGCGGCCGGCCTCGGGGAAGATCATCAGCGCCTGTCCCGCCTGGAGCAGCCGCACCGCCTCCCGGGTCGACCGCGGGTCGGCGGAGTCGATCTGGGTGGGAAACGCGCGGAGCCGGCGGATGAGCCAGGCAAATCCGGGAATCTTGAAGAGGGCATCCCAGGCCATGAAGTGCACAGCAAATCGAATGGGAAGGCAGACGAGGACGGGATCGGCGAAGGTGACGTGATTCGGCGCGATGATGAGCGGGCCGGCCGTGGGGATGTGCTGGGTGCCCTCGAGGCGAATCCTCCAGTAGAGCCGCGCCGCCCCGTGAATGAAGGGCCGAGCGACGTCGAGGACGGGCGTGCCCACACGCTGAGTGTGCCACGGAGGTCGTGACGGAGACAACGCACCGAGGAAGGCCCGGGCCACTGGTGATCGCGAGCGGGGGCGCGTCGGCCGATGCGCCCGGCCACACCATCGCGGCCTTCGAGGCGGCCATTCAGGAAGGGGCGGATGCCCTCGCGGTGCAGGTGCGATTGTCGAGCGACGGCCACCCCGTGGTGTTCGGGCATCCGCGGCTCGAGCTCGCCACCAATGGGCGCGGCCCGGTTGGCGCGCACACCGTGCGTGAGCTCAAGCGCCTCGACGCAGGCGGGAGGACGGCGGCCCGCTTCACCGGCCAGCGCATTCAGACCCTGCAGGAAGTCCTCGAGCGCTTTCGGGACGTCGTGGACCTCTGGGTCGAGCCATGCCCAGCCGGAGAGGGCGGGACCTCTCTCGAGGAACGCGTGGTGTCGACACTGGAGATCTACGATGCTCTCGAGCGATGCGGCGTGTGGTCCGCGGACCTCGAAACGCTCGATCGGATCCGCTCCCTCGATCCGGACGTGCGCCTGGGTGTCATCTGGCCCGAGGGCGCGCCCCGGCCATCTCTGGCCGCACTACGAAGCGGGGAGGTGCTCCGCGTCCCGGCATCGTCGTTGACCAGAGAAACCGTGGAGATCGTGCAGCGGGCGGGCTTCCGTTGTTGTGCAGAGACAGCCGACGAGCCGGCCCTCGTGGACCGGCTCGTCGGCTGGCGTGTGGACGCTCTGGCTACCGGACGTCCGGAACTGGTGCGAACCCGGATCGACCGGCTTCGGTCTCTGGGCTAGTCGTCCTCGGGGTCGTCCCCGTCCGCGGAAACGGCGACCGTGGACATCTGGCGCGCCATCTTCTCCAGGCGATCCTGGCAGCGCACACAGGTCGTCACCTCCGGCATCGCCTTGAGGCGGGCGGGCGCGATGGCCTCCCCACACTCTTGGCAGGTGCCGTAGTCACCGCCGCGCAGACGCTCCAGGGCCTCGGCGAGGCGGTTGGCGCGTTCCACGAGCAGGCTCCGGGTGGCGAAATTCATCTCGCGATCCTCGTTCACCTGGATCACGTCGACTTCGTCGGCGAGCTGGCTCGTATCGCCCACAGCGCCATGGCTCTGCACGGAGGCGGCGGCCCCACCCAATTGGCGGATGCGCTCCACGGTCCGGTTCAGTTCGGCTTCCAACTTCTGCTTGATCTGGTCCATAGCCCTCTCTCCCTCTCTATGGGCGGTTACCCTGCCTCTGCCCCTCATCCGGCTGGCGGAGGGGGGGTGCAAGGCCTGTGCCGCGACTTCTGAGCTAAGAGACGGGCGGAAAGACCAAATATTCGGGCCACAATCGAGGCTAATCTCCGCCGAACCGGGCAAACTGCTCCCCAATAGTGGGAAAAATGTCACCCGGACCGCCAAAATTTGGCGGCTCGGGTCTCAGGAATTCTGGATGGGGACGGTCAGGGCGGGCGTGACGGAAGGACCCGGGCGCCGGGGAATGGTCCCCCGGCGCCCGTCGAGATCAGTGTTCGTCGTGGATCCGGATGTGGCGAGTCTCCCTCAGGAAGAGGCCTCCGATGACGACGCTCATGAGGGCCACGATGATCGGGTACCAGAGGCCCTGATAGATGTTTCCCGCCGCGGCCACGATGGCGGTGGCGAGGAGCGGCAGCATACCGCCGAACCACCCATTTCCGATGTGGTAGGGCAGTGACATTGACGTGTAGCGGATGCGAGCCGGGAAAAGCTCGACGAGGAACGCCGCGATGGGGCCGTAGACCATGGTCACGTAGATCACCATGATCACGAGGATCAGCTCGGCCATGAACCAGTTCACCCGGCTCATGTCGGCCTTGGGCGGATAGCCAGTCTCCTTGAGAGCCGCCGCGAACTTCGCAGGATCCCAGCCCTGGAGCTCGATGTTGCCGATCCTGGTGACAACGTCCTTGCCCGCCTCGGCCGGCGTCGAGATGAACGACAGCCCCGCCTTGCCGAGGAAGTCCTTGACGCGGTCACATGCCGTCTGCCGCGACCAGGGTCCGATGAAAATGTGGAAGTTGCAGTCGCTGGCCGCCACCGAGATGGGCGTCTTCTGCTGATACTCCTCGAGGGCGGGGTTGATGTAGTGGGTCAGCCCGCGGAAGAGGGGGAAGTACGTCAAGGCCGCGATGAGACAGCCGGCCAGGATGATCTTCTTTCGCCCGATCCTGTCCGAGAGCGCCCCGAACACGAGGAAGAACGGGGTGCCGATCAAGAGCGACAGGCCGATGAGGGTATAGGTCGCGATGTAGTCGAGCTTGAGATAGATCTGGATGAAGAACAGCGCGTAGAACTGCCCCGTGTACCAGACCACTCCCTGCCCCGCGGTGGCCCCGAGGAGGGCGAGGGCCACGTACTTGTTGTTGGGGTACTTGAGGAAGCTGTCGGTCAGGGGCGCCTTCGAGCGCTTCCCCTGCTCCTTCATCCGCCTGAATACGGGCGACTCGCTCAGCTTGAGGCGGATGTAGATGGAGATGAGGAGGAGCGGGATGGAGAACCAGAACGGAATGCGCCATGCCCAGCTCGAGAAGGTCGGGGCGTCGGACCAAGCGCGGCACAGCGCGATGACCACGAGGGCCAAGAGCATGCCCACGGTGGCCGTGGTCTGAATCCACGAGGTCGCGTAGCCGCGCTTGTTGTCGGAAGCATGCTCGGCCACGTACGTCGCGGCCCCGCCGTATTCGCCGCCGAGGGCCAGACCCTGGATGAGTCGGAGCACCACCAGGATCAGGGGCGCCGCGAACCCGATCGAGCTGTAGGTCGGCAGGAATCCCACGAGGACAGTGGCGAGACCCATGAAGACGATCGTGACGAGGAAGGTGTACTTCCGGCCGACGAGGTCGCCCACTCGGCCGAAGATGATGGCGCCGAAGGGCCGCACGAGGAAGCCGGCGGCGTAGGCGCCGAACGCGCCGAGGAGCGCGGCGGTCTGGTTGCCGGGCGGGAAGAAGAGCCCGGCGAAGAAGGGGGCGAGGATGGCGTACAGGTAGAAGTCGTACCACTCGAAGACCGTGCCGACCGACGAGGCGATGATGACCCGTCGTTCCTCGGCCTTGCTGACGACCGAACCTCTCGCGTGTGCTCCGGCGGCTGCGTGAGCGGCAGTGCTCATTGTTCCTCCTCAAGACCAGCCAAAGTAGGCCACAGAGGCATAAGGCGGCTACGACGACTGCAAGCAGGGCCGGTGCCAATGTAGCGCTCGGCCCAAATATCCGAAAAGAAAAACGCGGCGCCCTCGTGCTCGGGCGCCGGTCTTGGTGAATTTACCTCGCGATCTTGGTATCCGGACCCGGCCTACTCCTCCTCCCCGTACTGGTCCTTGAGGCGCGCCACCACCGCGGGGTCGGCGAGCGTCGTGGTGTCGCCGAGCGCCTTGCCCTCGGCGATGTCACGGAGGAGACGCCGCATGATCTTGCCGCTCCGAGTCTTGGGCAGGTCCGAGGCGAAGATCAGGTCATCGGGGCGGGCGAGGGCTCCGATCTTCTTCGCTACGTGCCCCTTGAGCTCCTCGATGAGGTCCTTGGATCCCGTCGTCCCGTCTTTGATGGTGACGAAGGCCGCGATGGCCTGTCCCTTGATCTCGTGCGGGCGGCCGATCACCGCGGCCTCCGCCACCAGCGGATGGTCGACCAACGCCGACTCCACCTCCATGGTGGAGACGCGATGGCCCGAGATGTTCATGACGTCGTCCACGCGACCGAGCAGCCAGAAGTAGCCCTCCTCGTCCAGCTTGGCTCCGTCGCCCGTGAAGTAGAGGCCGGGATAGCGGCTCCAGTACTGCGCCTGGAACCGCTGCGGATCGCGGTAGATGCCACGCAGCATGCCCGGCCACGGCTTCTTGATGACGAGGTAGCCCGCCTTAGCCGGCTCGCCCTTGTCGTTGACCACCTCGGCCTCGATGCCGGGGAAGGGCTTGGTTGCCGAGCCCGGCTTGAGAGTGGTCAGCCCGGGAAGCGGCGTGATGAGGATGTGCCCGGTCTCCGTCTGCCACCACGTATCCACGACCGGGCAGCGGCCCCCTCCGATGATCTTCCAGTACCACACCCACGCCTCGGGATTGATGGGCTCGCCCACGCTGCCAAGGAGGCGGAGGCTCGAGAGATCGCAACGCTTCGGATACTCCTCACCCCAGCGCATGAAGGTGCGAATCGCGGTGGGCGCGGTGTAGCAGATGGTGATGCCGTGCTTCTCGATGATCCGCCAGAAGCGGTCCTTGTCCGGCATGTCGGGGGTGCCTTCATACATTACGGTGGTGGTGCCGTTGGCGAGCGGGCCGTACACGACGTAGGAATGCCCGGTAACCCACCCGATGTCGGCCGTGCACCAGTAGACGTCGGTGTCCTTGAGATCGAAGACCCACTTGGTGGTGGCGTAGACCCCGGTGAGGTAGCCGCCCGTGGTGTGTTGGATGCCCTTGGGCTTGCCCGTAGAGCCCGAGGTGTAAAGGAGATACAGCATGTCCTCCGCGTCCATCTTCTCGGGGGCGCAATAGGCCTCCGCGCCCTTCACGAACTCGTCCCACCAGACGTCGCGGCCCGCCTGCATGTCCACGACCTGGCCGGTACGCTTGAGCACGACCACCGTGCGCACGTCCGGGCATTGGGTGAGCGCCTCGTCCACGTTCTTCTTGAGGGGCACGATGCCGCCGCGACGCCAGCCCCCGTCGGCGGTGAGGAGGACCGTCGACTGCGCGTCGTGGATTCGCTCCCGCACCGCATCCGGGGCGAAGCCGCCGAAGATCACGCTGTGAGGAGCACCGATCCTCGTGCAGGCGAGCATGGCCACCGCGGTCTCCGGCACCATGGGCATGTAGATGGTGACGCGATCGCCGCGCTTGACCCCCGCGCGCTTGAGAGCCGAGGCGAACTGGTTCACCTCGCGATAGAGATCCCAGTAGGTGAGGGTGCGGGTGTCGCCGGGCTCGCCCTCCCAGATGAGGGCCGCCTTGGTCCGGCGCGCGGTGTGGATGTGGCGATCGAGGCAGTTGGAGGAGACGTTGAGCTTCCCGCCCACGAACCACTTGGCGTAGGGCACTTTCCACTCGAGCGTTTTCTTCCAGGGCTTGAACCAATCCAGCTCGCGCGCGAACCCTTCCCAGAACCGCACGGGCTGCTTGGCCGCCTGCGCGTAGATCGACGACCGGTTGACGTTGGCGCGCTTGGCGAACTCCTTCGGGGGGACGAACTTCCGCTTCTCCTTGAGGAGGGCTTCGATGGGAGTGCTGCCGCCGGCTACCTTGGTCGCCATAGACCTGCCTCGCGTAGGGGTGAACTCGGGGCGGGCGCGATGCGCGCGCCCGCTATCTTCTAAACCAATCGCCCGCGGACTTCAAGAGGCGCGCGGGCCTCCCTCTCCCGCGTCCGCGGGCTGACGCTTGAGCCCATAGCGCGCCATCTTGTCCGAGAAGTTCTTGGGATCCATGTCCGCGTGCTTGGCCGCGGCGGTGAGCTTGCCGCCGTGGGACTCGAGCAGGCCCTGCACGTAGGCGCGCTCGAAGTCCTCCACCACCCGCGCTTTCGCTTGGCGGAAGGGCAGGGAGAGATCCACCGGCGCCTGGGCGTCGCCCGGTCCATCGAGGAAGCGTTCGAGCCCGGTGAGGACATCGCCCTTGGCCACGATCACCGCGCGCTCGATCACGTTCTCGAGCTCGCGCACGTTGCCCGGCCACGGATAGCGCACGAGGGCCAGGAGGCCCTCCGGGGCGATGCCGGCCACCGTCCGCTTGAGTCGGCGGTTCGCCTCGGCGAGGAAGTGGTGGGCGAGGAGGGGGATGTCATCCTGCCGCTCGCGCAGGGCGGGCACGCGTACGGGCATCACGGAAAGCCGGTAGAAGAGATCGCGCCGGAAGGCGCCCCGCTCCGTCTCCACTTGGAGGTTCTTGTTGGTAGTGGCGATGAAGCGGACGTCGATGTCCACGGGGCGGTCCGCCCCTACCGAGGTGACCTTCTTCTCCTCGATGGCACGGAGGAGCTTGCTTTGGAGGTGGAGCGGCATCTCGCCGATCTCGTCGAGGAGAAGAGTTCCCCCGCCCGCCATCTGGAAGTGGCCACGGCGGTGCTCGTTGGCTCCCGTGAAGGCGCCCTTGCGGGAGCCGAAAAGCTCGGACTCGAAGAGCTCGGTCGGAATGGCCGCGCAGTTGACGGCCACGAAGGGACGGTCGCGCCGCGCCCCCGAGAAGTGCACGGAGCGGGCGAGCAGCTCTTTGCCCACGCCCGTCTCCCCATGGATGAGCACGGTGATGTCGAGATCCACCACGGATTGGAGCGTCTCGAATACGGAGAGCATGGGCGTGCTCTTCGCAACCACGTTGCGGAAAGTGAAGCGCTCCTGGTTGCGCCGGATGGAGCGACGGTTGGCGGATTTGAGCTCCTGGAACTCGATGGCTCGGCGGATGACCAGCAGCATCTCCGCCACTTCGAAGGGCTTGACCAGGTAGTCCTCGGCCCCCAGTCGCATCGCCTCCACCGCGGATTCGATCGAGCCATAGGCCGTCATGACCACCACCGCGAGGTCGGGGTGCTCGGCCTTGAGTTGGCGCAGGAGGGCGACCCCGTCCATGCCGGGGAGGCGCCGGTCCGTGAGCACAAGGTCCACGTCCTCGGTCTTGAGGGTATCGAGCGCCTCCTCGCCGCTCTGCACCGGCAACACCTCGTAGCCGCCCAGCTCGAGGGCCCGGTGAAGCGGCCGGAGGAACACTTCGTCGTCGTCGACCAGAAGCAGCCGTTGTTTCATGATCCGCCTCCCGCCAGGGGTTGCACGATCCCGGCCACGGGCAGCGAAATGTGCACGCGCGTGCCGCGGCCGGGAGAGCTCTCGAGGACGATGTCGCCATTATGGAGATCGACGATCTTCTTCACGATGGCCATGCCCAGGCCCGTCCCGGAGGGCTTGGTGGTGAAAAAGGGCAGGAAGATCTTGTCGCGATCCTCGGGGACGATGCCCATGCCGTTGTCCGCCACCTCCACCACGGCGCGATCCTCCTCCACGAAGAGATTGACCACCACCCGCCCATCGGCGCGGCCGGGCGGAATCGCCTCCAGCGCGTTCTTCATCACGTTGGTGAAGACCTGGCGGAGCTTTTGGCCGTCGGCGACGGCCATGACCTCGCGGTCCAGCCGCCCGTAGCCGACCTCGACGCCGCGCGCCCGACCTTCCGCGGCGGCCAGCTCCACCACGGGATCGAGGATGCGCGCGAGCTCGTAGTCGCCGCGCTCCAGCTTGGTGTCCCGAGTGAAGTCGAGCAGGCTGTTGATGATGTGCTCGATCTCCGCGATGCCCGAGAGGATGGTGCGCGCCATCTCGTGCGACAGCGCGCTTCCGCCCAGCTCACCCGAGGAGAGGAGGCGCGTGGCCATCTTGATGCCGCCCAACGGGTTCCGGATCTCGTGGGCGACGCCGGCCGCCATCTCCCCAAGGGAGGCGAGCTTCTCGCGCTGGATGAGCCGCCGCTGCGTCTCGACCTGTTCGGTGAGGTCGCGGAGCACGCCCACGGAGCCGATGATGTGCGCGTCGGCGTCCAGGATGCAGCGTACGGACAGATGGGCGGGAAAAAACTGACCCTTGGCGGTTCGGGCGGTAACCTGCCCACTCCATCCCTGCCCTGCCTCCACGGCGCGCGCCACCGCTCGGCCCGCGCGGCCGCGATCGTCGGCCCCGAGCAGATCCTGGATGCCGATCTTGCCGATCCGCCGCTCCCGGTAGCCGAGGAGGCGCTGCCCGGCCGGATTCATGGTCATGAGCCGTCCGTCCACGCGCGTGGTGAAAATACAGTCGTCCACGCTCTGCACCACGGAGGCGAGGAGCCGCTCTCCCCGCCGCACTTCCTCCTCGGTGAGCCGGAGCGACTGCTGCATCTGTTGGAAGGAAGTGACCAGCTCCTCTGCCTCGTCCTTCGAGATGGTGAAGTG
>DATGCY010000327.1:0-7108 GCA_035311385.1 Candidatus Methylomirabilota bacterium | reverse complement strand
GAACAATCCGGGCTAGACTGCGGAGGCTCCATCACCTCGTACGAGAGGAATCTCCGTGAAGAAACGCTGGGCCTTGTCGGTGCCGCTGGAAGGCTTCTCGCTCGCCGAGCTGGGCGGCATCGCGCGCGAGGCCGAAGAGTTGGGCTACACCGACGCATGGTCCTACGAGGTCGACGGCGTCGACGGCTTCACGCCGCTGGCCGCCATCGCCGCCGCCACCACCGGCATGCGGCTCGGCATCGCCATCGCCAACGTGTTCACGCGCGGTCCCGCCACCCTCGCCTCGGTGGCGGCGGGTCTCGCCGATCTCGCCCCTGGCCGCTTCGTCCTCGGTATCGGAGCAGGCTCGCAGCCCATCGTGGAGGCGTGGAACGGCGGCGCGTTCCACAGGCCCGCCACCCGCGTGCGTGAGATGGCCCAGTTCCTCCGCTCCGCCCTCGCGGGCGAGCGCGTCGTCTTCACGGGCCAGACGTTCGCCGTCGACGGCTTCCGCCTCACCCGCGTGCCCGCCGTGCCCGTGCCCATCTACGTTGCCGCCCTTCGCCCCGGCATGTTGCGCGTGGCAGGCCAAGTCGGTGACGGCGTCATCGTCAACTGGAACTCCGCCGAGGACGTGCCCCGGCTGGTGGAAATCGTCCGCGCGGCCGCGCGCGAGGCGGGCCGCGATGCCGGGGCCATCGAGGTCACCGCGCGTCTCTTCGTCAACCTCGACCCGCCCGGGCCGGAGAGCGAGCAGCTCATCAAGCGCCACATCGCCGCGTACCTGAACGTGCCGGTGTATCGCGCCTTCCAGGAATGGTTGGGGCGCACTCCGGTGCTCCAGCCCATGTGGGACCGCTGGGCGGCCGGTGACCGTCGTGGCGCGGTGGCGGCCATCCCCTCCACCATCGTGGACACGTTTTTCGCGCGCGGCGCGCTGGCCACCATCCGCGCCCACGTGCAGCGCTACCTCGATCACGGCATCGACACCGCGTTCCTGCAGCTCCAGAGCAACGATCCCGATCCCGCGCGACGGCGCGACCTCGTGCTCGAGGCCATCCGCGGCCTCGCGCCCGCCCCGCGCCCCCAGGAGACACGTCATGCCCGATGAAGTCCTCTGCACCATCGACGGCGGCGTGGCCACCGTCACCCTCAATCGTCCCGGGCAGCGCAACGCCATGAATGCCGCCCTCCTGGCTTCGCTCAGCGATCACTTTGAAGCGCTGGACGCCAACCGCGAGGTGCGGGTGGTCGTGATCCGCGGCGCGGGCCCCGCCTTCTGCTCGGGCATGGACCTCAAGGAGATGGAGGCGCGGGGCGGCGCCCAGAGCGCCGATCCCGAGAACGGGGTCATCGAGGTGCTCGCCCGCGTGGAGCGCTCGCGCCATCCCACCATCGCCATGGTGCATGGCGATGCCATCGCAGGCGGCTGCGAGCTCGCCCTCCACTGCGACCTGCGCGTGGCCGCCGACGTGGCCCGCTTCGGGATGCCGCTCGCGCGCATCGGCCTCGTCGTCCCCTTCCGGCTCGGGCAGAAGCTCGTGGAAATCATTGGGCCCGCCCACACGCGGCACCTGCTCTTCACCGGCCAGCCTATCGACGCCCGGCGCGCGCAGGAGATCGGCATGGTCCACCAGGTCGTGCCGGCGGCAGAGCTGGAGGCGGCAACGGCGCAGCTCTCCCAGGGCATCGCGCGCAACGCGCCGCTGGCCCTGGCCGGCATCAAGGCGACGATTCAGCGCGCCATCTCGCTCCGCGACACCGTCGCCCACGCCGATCTCGACGAGGCCACCGCGCGTGCCCGCCAGAGCGCCGACGCGAGCGAGGGCCGCCGCGCCATGCTAGAGAAACGCCGGCCCGTGTTCCGGGGAGAATAAGTCGGCTAGACGAGCGGGCGCGGCCGCCACTCGTAGAGGACGTCGGGGCACCGCTCCTCGTTGTGGGAGCCGTCTCCGAAAGCGGTGGCCGCGAAGCCGCGGGCCTCGTAGAAGCGGCGGGCACGGGCATTGCCCTGGAAGGTGTAGAGACGGATGGGCGGCGGCAGCTCCGCGACAGCCCGCTCCAGCAGGACGGTGCCGATGCCCTCGCCGATCCGCTCCGGGAGGAGGTAGAGCTGGTCGATCCAACTCCCGCCGGGCCCGCTCGACACGGCGAGCAGCCCCACCACCTCGCCCCCGATGAGGGCGACCGTGGTGCCTCCCGCGGGAATCAGACGCCCGCGAATCCAGGCATGGATCTCCTCGTCGGAGTGAGCAAGCGGCGCGCACGCGACGAGCTCCCGCCGCGAGCGCAGATAGACGCGAGCGATGGCCTCGGCGTCGTCTGGCGTGGCCGGCCGACATTCAAGCGTCAGGGGCGAGCGCCTCCCCACCACAGGCAGATCTCCCGGTGCCGGATCAGACCGTCCTCGACGACGGGCTACTGCATGTACTTCACCTCGGAGCGATAGGTCTTGTAGTCGCCCACGAAGAAGGGCTGCAGCGCGGGGGCGATCTCCTGGCGGTAGAGATCACTCTGCTCGTAGGCCTGCATCTCCGCCGCGCTATCCCAGAGGCTCACCGCGAACCCGGTGTCCTTGTCGGTGCTGTCCTGGAGCAGCCAGCGCCCACGCAGCCCCTTGAGCTTGCTGCCCTTGGCGGCCACGGTGGCGCGGTAGGTCTTCTCGAACTCGTTCCAGGAGCCGGGCCGGAGCTTGCCCCACGTGATCCGCATGATCATGGCAGTCCCTCCTCTTTGCGGTTCGCGGCCGTGAAGGATCCTCACGGCGATGATACCGGAGGTGGCGATGCCCCGCTCTCACCCTACTGTTTCGCGAGGCGGGCGGCGATCTTGTCGGCGAAGTTGATCTGGCTGTCGTCCTGCGGCTCGTAGCCGATCTTCGCGCGGGCGTTGGCGATGCTCCAGAAGCGATGGGTGTTTCCGCTGATCCCGTAGACGATCAGAAAGGGCACACCGTGCTCGTCGGTGATGTCCTCCGTCTCCACCATGCGAATGGCCTGCTGTACCTGATCGCGCTGCGAGAGGTACGCGCCGAGGCCGCGGTGCATCGTTTTGAGATCGCCGGGCTGGGCGAGGTCGGCGTCGTCACGCGGGCCGCCGATGCGCCACTCCACCACTTCCTGCCTCTTCCCATCCACCTGGCCGGTGGCGAAGACAAAGCCGAGAAGCTCGTAGGCCGCCTTGGCCCAGCCGTACCAGTTGTCCGAGCGCGGCGGCATCTCCGGGGTGACCATCTCCATCTTCCCCGCCCAGATGAGCCGCTCGTAGTAGTCGGCGGCGTGATTGGAGCTGCACACCACCACGCGGCGCACGCCCTCCTCCAGCGCCGTGCGGTGCACGTTGTAGGCGAGGGCGATGTTCTTGTGTTCCGCCCAGAACTTGGCGTCGCTGTTGTTCTGCCACGTGGTGGCGTCGAGATTGGCCGCGCTCACGAAGCCGCAGTGGATGATGGCGTCCGCGCCCTTGAAGTGCTGGCGATAGGCGTTGCGGTCGGGGTTGGTGAGATCGGCCACGATGATTCCGGGCACGGGCTTGCCGTCGCGCGTGGCGGGGCGCACGTCGATGGGCACGAGGTCCCACCGCTCGGCGAGCTCGGCATACATGCGCTGGGCGACATAACCCGAAGCGCCCGTCAGGACCACACGACGCTTAGCCATGGCGGCCTCCTATTCCGGATCATTCTTGCGTCGGCGCCCCGGACGACCGGATTGGTGACGCCGGCGATTGCCCGGCCCCGACGGCGGAGTGGGACCCCCGAGTGGATAACGGAGCCGGCACCGCCGCGCGACCCCCGGCGACAGGACCCACCCGCCTCGCGCGACGTCGTGCACGAGTGATCCAGCCTATCGCTAGAGTTGGACGGCCTTCATCTGCGCTTCGGGGTAGCGTGAGCCCTTGGCGGCGCCAGGTGGCAGCACCTCGTCCAGGAGCGCGAGGTCGTCGGGAGTGAGGCGCACGTCGAGGGCGCCCAGGTTCTCTTCCAGGTACTCGAGTCGCTTGGTCCCCGGAATGGGCACTACATCCTCGCCCTGCGCGAGCACCCAGGCCAGCGCGAGCTGGGAAGCGGTGCATCCCTTCTTCTCCGCCATGTCGGCAACCTGGTGGACGAGGGCCACGTTGTGATCGAGGTTCCCCTCATGGAAGCGCGGATGCTGGCGCCGGCGGTCGTCTTCCGGGATGTCGCCCGTGGCCTTGATGGTGGCGGCGAGGAGTCCGCGCCCGAGGGGCGAGTAGGCGACGTAGGAGATGCCGAGCTTGCGGCAAACGGCGATGGTGTCCTCGGCGGGTTGGCGATAGAGCAGCGAGTACTCGCTCTGCACCGCCATGATGGGATGCACGGCGTGCCCACGTCGCACCGTCTCCGGCGCTGCCTCGGAGAGCCCGAGGTAGCGCACCTTGCCGCGCTCGACGAGCCGAGCCATGGCCCCCACCGTCTCCTCGATGGGCACCTTGGGGTCGACGCGATGCTGGTAGTAGAGGTCGATCACGTCCACGCCGAGGCGGAGCAGGCTCGCGTCGCAGGCCTGGGCGACGTAGGCGGGCCGGCCGTCCACGAAGGCGCCCTTGCCGTCCGGCGTCTGCACGTTGCCGAACTTGGTGGAAAGGACCACACCCTGTCGCCGCCCCTTGAGGGCGCGCTTGAGGAGCTGCTCGTTGTGCCCCCACCCGTAGAGGTCCGACGAGTCGAGGAAGTTCACCCCGCGGTCGAGGGCGGCGTGGATGACGCGGATGGACTGCTCGTCATCGCTCCGCCCGTAGGTGCCGGACATGGACATGAGGCCGAGGCCGATGGCGGAAACACGAAGGTCGCTCTTGCCGAGCACGCGATGTTCCATGGAGATCTCTCCCTAGACGTAGGCGGGCGGCGGCACGAAGCCCTGGTGCTCGCGCTCGAGCAGCCTCGCCATCTGGATGCAGGTGCGATCGCCGTACTGGGGGCCGACGATCTGAATGCCCACGGGCAACCCCGACTTCGTACGCCCCGCCGGCGCTACGGTGCCCGGCAGATACGCCATGCCCGGATAGCCCGCCCAGAAGAGCTGATCGGTGGCGGGCACGCGCCGGCCGTTGACCTCGATGGTGCGTTCGTGGCGCTCGCCCACGTGGTCATGAGGGAAGGCGGCGGAGGATGCGGCGGGACAGAGAAGCAAATCGTACTCCTTGAAGAACTCCGCCCACTTGAAGCGCATCTTCTGCCGCGCCTCGTTGGCGACGAGCCAGTCTCGGTGCGAGCTCGTGGTGCCCCGCACCATGCGAGCATAGTAGCTGTCGTCGCCCGCGGGGAGACTGCGCGCTACCGCCGCCGTCTTGTCGAAGTCCTCCTGGCTCTGGCGTCCCGCCGTGGCCGCGCGCAAGAGATGGATGTACACGCGCGCCGCCTCGTTGGTGTCGATGTCGGGCCGCGCCCGGTCACTGACCTTCGCCCGCTGCTTGGCGAGGAAATCGGCCACGGCCTGGATCTTCTCCTGCACCTCGGTGTCGACCTCGGCGTTGGGATCGGTGAGCATGACGGCAACCTTGAAGTCGCGCAGCGCCTTCTGCCGCGGGGCGGCCAGCGCGAGCTTGTAGCCGGCGGCATCGACCTCGTCTGGCCCCGCCATGACGCCCAGAGCGATCTCGAGATCGTCGGCGCCGCGGGCCATGGGCCCGATCACGGAGATGTCGGTCTGGTGCAAGCGGCCGGGCAGCGCTTGGCCGCGCGGGGGCACCAGGCCCCACGTGGGCTTGTGGCCGAACACGCCGCAGTAGTGCGCGGGATTCCGGATGGACGAGCCGATGTCGCTCCCTGCCTCGAGGCCGGTGAGCCCGGCGGCGAGGGCGGCCGCGGAGCCACCCGACGAGCCGCCGGGGCTGCGCGAGAGATCCCACGGGTTGTTGGTGACGCCGTAGATCGCGTTGTAGCTCTGATAGTCGGCGAGGTAGATCGGCACGTTGGTCTTGCCGAAGAGGACCACGCCGGCGCCGAGCAGCCGATCCACGGCGAGGGCGTTGCGCGGGGGAAGATTGTCCTTGAGATCGGGGATGCCCCACGTGGTCGGCATGCCCACCACGTCGTAGGACTCCTTGATGGTCATGGGCACGCCGTGGAGAGGTCCCCACGGCTGCTTGCGCGAGAGAGCCCGGTCGGCCGCGCGTGCCCGCTTGCGCGCCCCCTCGATCTCCATGGCGATGATGGCATTGAGAGAGGGATTGTGCTTGGCCACTCGCTCGAGATAGAGGTCCAGGAGCTCGAGGCACCCGACCTTCTTCCGGCGAATGTCGGCGGCCAGCTCTTTGGCGGTGCGGAACGGAGTGGCGAGCATGGATCCCTCCCTTACCGGCCCTTGCGCATGTAGATTTCGATCTCCTCAGCGGTCAGGAAGCCGTCGGCGTTCGTATCGGCGGCGGAAATCCTTGTGCATGGCATTGAGGAATTCCGGCAAGGCCGCATTGTAGCCTATTCATTCGCAGCGCGCCTTCACTCGACGGCCACGCGGCCCACGCGTGGATCGAGGGCATCGCGCAAGCCGTCGCCCAGGCAGTTGAAGCCCATCACGGCCACGAAGATGGCGAGGCCGGGGAAGAGCGACACGTGGGGTGCCTCCATCAGGTACGCGCGGCCATCGCTCACCATCTTTCCCCATTCCGGCGTGGGCGGCTGCACGCCCAAGCCCAGGAAGGAGAGGATCGCCGCGAGGAGGATCGCGGTGGCGATCTGCATCGACGAGAAGACGAGCAGCGGCGAGACGGAATTGGGCAGGATGTGGCGAAAGAGGACGCGCGGGTGGGAAGCACCCAGCGCCGTGGCGCCCTGGACGAACTCCAGCTCTTTGAGGGAGAGGACCATGGAGCGGGCGAGCCGCGCGTAGCTCGGAATGGAGCGGACGCCCACCGCGATCATCACGTTGACGAGGCTCGGGCCGAGGGCGGCCACCACCGCGATGGCCAGGAGGATGCTCGGGAAGGCCAGCAGCACGTCCATCACGCGCATGATGGGAGCGTCGAGTCGGGGGAAGTAACCGGCGGCGAGACCGGAGAGGATGCCCACCGCGGCGCCGATGGCGGTGGCGATGACCCCGACGAGGAGCGACAGCCTCGCCCCGTACAGGATGCGCGAGAGGATGCAGCGCCCGAACTCGTCGGTGCCGAG
>DATGCY010000326.1:0-2010 GCA_035311385.1 Candidatus Methylomirabilota bacterium | reverse complement strand
CCGACCAGGATCACCATCGCCAGTCGTACGTCCATCATTCTTGTCTCCCTCCGTCCTCAGAATGCCTGTGCTCCGGGGGGGAGGCGTGCATCACGCATGCCCCGACGGCGAAGGGGGAGATCGTGCCCAATGAGGGCGGTCACCTCCCGTTCGAGGCAGCAGCGAGAAGGTACGGGGCCCCTTTACCGGGTCGCTTCGACGGGTCGTGGTGTTTTGGCGGGTCGTGCGGGTTACATGGGCTAGAACACACCACGAAGACCCGCAGTGAGGCCGCCGAGGTTGTTGGTGTTGCCGGTGCCATAGACGTGAAGCCCCTCGGCATCGCTCCAGCCGAAGCTCAGTTCCGCCACGGCGGCGCCGCCTAGGCGAAAGGTGAGGCTGAATCCCGCGCTGGTCTTGAGTCCGCTGAAGCCCAGATCGTTGAACTGGGCGCCCACCTTGGCAAGCTGACCGAAAATGCGGATGCCCAGCGGATCGACGATCTGACGCTCGTAGCTCAGCTCGTAGGCGACGAGATCGAGATCACGGAAGCGATAGTTGGGATAACCGCGCAGGACATTCTCGTCGTTGATGTCCGCGCCGCCCACCGTGGGCTGGAGATAGAAGGGGACCCGGTTGTGCGCCCGCGGATCGCTCACGACGATGCGGCTCGCGAAGCGAAAGGCGCCGAAGAGCGGATCGAGGCCGAGACCCACGTTCCAGCGGGCCTCGAACCGGTTGAACGAGAAGTCGCCTCCGGACACCGCCTCGTGGAGGCCGTAAGAGACGATGGCGGAGGAGGACAGGCCGTAGAGCGCGCCGCGCTCGGGATAGTTCCACGACAGTGAACCGCGCGGGCGCACGTAGGCCGTGGTCGTGTGCAGCCCGGGCGCCGTCTGCTCGTTGAACACGCTCCCGAACGAGGTGGACACATCGGGAGCGAACCACAAGCCCGCCACCTCGCCCCCCACCGCGAAGCCGAAGGGGATGGGCACGTCCACGCTGGCCGCCCCCGCGGAGTCGCGAAGGCCGTAGAGCTTGCGGTTGCTGCGCGAGGAGTCGCCGCCGAGTCCGTAGTAGGGCAGGCGGGGCAGGTCGAGGTGAGAGCCGATGAGCGTGACCTGCGGCGACTTGCCACGCTCCGAGTATCCCGCGAGCAGCGATTGGATCTTGCCGCCGATCTCCCAGAACCCGTCGGCCGTCGCGCGCCCCTCGATGCTCGTGGCAAAGCGCTGCTGGATCGGGGCGCTCGAGTTCCAGTCGACGTTCAGGGCGAGGCCGCCCGCGGCGCCTCCGTCGGGCACCACGATGCCGGCGGTGGGATGAAGGCCGGGACCCGTGAAGAGGTCGACCATGAAGTATTGCAGTCTGGGCCACGTGTCATCCCACTTGATGAGCTTGCACCAGTCCTGCTTGAGCAGCGCCCATTGGGTGACCAGGCTCCGCAGGAGCGCACCCGGGACAGGCGGAACGTCTTGGGGCGGGCACGTGAGCGATCCCTCGGGCAGCGGAGGCGGTGCCTCCATGGTCTGCGCAGCGCCAGGGAGCGGCAGCAAGGCGAGGGCGCAGAGGAGGAAGCTGCCCGCCAGCCAGATCGTGAGACGCGGAGGCATGCCGTGGCTAGGCGTAGCCCGCGCGCTCGTGGAGCGCCGTCATCGCCTCGCTCACGAACGCCGCCACGTCTTTTTTGGTCTTCACTCCCACGGGATCGAGACGCCCGGCCACGTCGGGCAGGATCCGGGTCAGGGCAGCGTGAAGCTCCTGCGCGTGCTCGAGCTGGAGGGCGGAGGCCGGCCGATCCAACGTGGGCGTCCACGTGATGCGCGCGCCAGGCGTGTACGACGGCCAGTCGTCCCGCGGCGAGATCGGCGCGAGGAGCCCGAGCATCGGGGTGGCGTTCTGCTCTCGCAGGAAGGGCGCGTGCTCCCGCGGCGGCCCGATGAACTGCTGGGTAACGGTGGCGGGGATGGACGCGTGCTCGAAGAGCGTGTGATCGACTCCGGCCCGGACGTAGGGCGAGACGACGACGGC
>DATGCY010000325.1:0-9818 GCA_035311385.1 Candidatus Methylomirabilota bacterium | reverse complement strand
TGTAGTCGCTGTAAAGCGTGGGTGGCGGTGCCGCTCACATACACGGGCTAGAACACCCCCAAGGGCACAGGTCGAAGCCGAGGACAGAAGCCGGGAGGATGGCCGCAGCGGCGGCCGCTCCCGGCTTTCGTCTTTTCGGCCAGGAACGGGGAGAGGCGCATGAGCGAGACGGTAAAGGAGACGAAGGCGCAGCGAGCCGAGCGGCTCAAGGGCCAGCTGAATCCCTGGTCGGCCTACGCGGAGATCGAGCGTTTCGCGCGGGAGGGGTGGGACGCCATTCCTCCCGAATGGCTCAACACGTACTTCCGCTGGTGGGGGATCTACACCCAGGGCGACGGCATGGGCGCGATCGGGGGCTCGGGCGGTGAGGGCAAGGCGGTGCGCCATCTCCTCGTGCGTATCCGCATTCCCAATGGCCTCCTGAGCTCACGGCAGGCCGCGCGCATTGCCGACCTCGCCGAGCGGTATGCGCGCGGGGTGGCCGACCTCACCGTGCGGCAGAACATCCAGCTCCATTGGGTACGCATCGAGGACCTGCCTGCCGTCATCACCGGGCTCCGCGAGGTCGGCATCAGTACGCTCGGCTCCTGTGGCGACGTGACCCGCAACGTCACGGGCTGCCCTCTGGCCGGCGTGGACGGTGAAGAGGTCGCCGATGCCTCGCCGCTCGTGGAGGCGACCACGGCCATGCTGAACGGGAGCCCCGAGTTCTACAACCTGCCCCGCAAGTTCAAGGTCTCCATTACGGGCTGCCGTGTGTGGTGTTCCTATCCCGAAATCAACGACGTGGGGCTGACCGCCTTGCGGCATCCCGACACGGGGCAGCTCGGCTTCTCCGTTCGGGTGGGGGGCGGGCTCTCGACGGATCCGCACCTTTCCCGTCGTCTCGACGCGTTCGTGCCCTGGCACCAGGCGCCCGCCGTGGTGAAGGGTGTCGCGGAGATCTTTCGCGACAGCGACGTGCTCCGGCAGAGCCGCGAGAAGGCCCGGCTCAAGTTCCTCTTCTTGCATCACGGATGGACGGAGGCGCGCTTCCTTGCCGAGCTCGAGACGCGCCTGGGGCAACGCTTCGCCGCGGGCGCACCCGAAGCACCGCCGGAAGACGTGTATCGCGACCACGCGGGTATACACGCCCAAAAGCAGCCTGGCCTCGCCTACATCGGCATCGCCGTGCTGCGGGGCCGGCTCACCTCGGCGCAGCTTCGCGCGGTGGCGCAGCTGGCCGAGCGCTACGGCACGGGGGACCTGCGCTCCACGGGTATGCAGAACCTCCTCGTCCTCAACGTGCCGCGGAGTCTCGCCGAGGATCTCGCGCGGGAGCTCGAGGCGCTCGGGCTTCGCGTCGACGCCTCGTCCTTCTGGCGCGGCACCATCGCCTGCACGGGGACGGAGTTCTGCAAGATCGCGCTGACGGAGACCAAGGGCTTCGCCCGACGACTCGTGGCCGATCTCGAGTCGAGGCTGCCGGGATTCGAGGAGCACCTGAAGATTCACGTCACCGGCTGCCCCAACAGCTGCGGCCAGCACTGGATCGCCGATCTTGGCCTCGAGGGCAAGAAGCTGAAGCTCGACGGACGGCTGGTGGACGCCTACTACTTCTGCGTGGGCGGCTCGGTCGGGGGCCACGCGGCCGTCGCCCGTCCCGTCGGCTATCGTGTGGCCGCCCCCGAGGTGCCCGGGGCGATCGAGCGGCTCCTGCGCGCGTTCCTCGCCGAGCGGCGCCCGGGCCAGAACTTTCGCCAATTCTGCTCAGCGCACACCGACGAGGAGCTCCGCCACATGCTGGCGGGCGAGGCCACCGCCGCCGTCGAGCGCGACATCGCGCTGGCGCGGCCTCCCCACGGCGTCGACGGCTAGTGCGCTTGTCGACCGCTTGCGCATTCTCGCCGCGGGTCGGGCGAGTCCACTACTGGAAAGGGAACGAGACATGCCACTGAGACTGAGCGATACCGCACCTGACTTCCACGCCGAGACCACCTATGGCTCGATCAGCTTCCACGACGGGCTGGGCGACCAGCGGGGTCTGCTGTTCTCGCATCCCCGGGATTTCACGCCGGTGTGCACCACGGAACTTGGCCACGTGGCCCGCCTCAAGCCCGAGCTCGAGAAGCGCGGGGTGAAGGTCATCGGATGACCCACTACTATCCGGTCGCCCTCGATCTGCGAGGCCGCCTCTGCCTGGTGGTGGGAGGTGGTCCGGTGGCGGAGGCCAAGGTCCACGGACTCCTCGCCGCGGGGGCAAGGGTCACGGTGGTGAGCCCGGAGCTGACAACGACCCTCGCCTCGTGGGCCGCCGACGGCCGCATCAGCCACCGGCCACACGAGTACGGGCCCGACGACCTCGACGGGCAGCAGCTGGTCTTCGCCGCCACCGACCGCCGCGAGGTGACGGAGGCGGTGGCGGGCGAGGCGCGTCGCCGCGGGGTGTGGGTAAACGCCGCGGACGATCCCGCCTTCTGTGACTTCCTGCTTCCCTCCGTGCTGCGGAGGGGGCGACTCATTGTCGCAGTGTCGACGGGAGGCGCCAGCCCGGCTCTCGCGGCACGCGTGAGGCGGGATCTCGAGGCTCACGTACCATCGGAGTACGAGGCCCTGGTCGAGCTGGCCGCGGAGGTGCGCTCAGAGCTCCGCGCGCGGGCAACCCGCCCAGGGGGAACGGCCTGGCGCGAGGCCCTCGGAGGAGACCTCGTTACCTTGCTCGCTCAGGGCAAGCGCGGCGAGGCCAAGGCGCGGCTGCTCGATCGCCTCGGAGTAACGAGGTGAGGGCGGGCCGCGTCTGTCTGGTCGGCGCCGGTCCCGGCGATCCAGGGCTTCTCACCCTGCGCGCCGCCGAGCGTCTCCGCGAGGCGGAGGTGGTGGTCTACGATCGGCTCGTGAACCCGGCGCTTCTCGATCTCGCTCCCCCTGAAGCGCTTCGCATCTTCGCGGGCAAGCGGGTCGGCGCCCACTGTTTGCCGCAGGGGTCGATCAATGCCCTGCTCATCCATCACGCCGAGGCAGGACGCTTCGTGGTCAGGCTCAAGGGCGGCGATCCGTTCGTGTTCGGCAGGGGCGGAGAGGAAGCCCTCGCCCTCGCGAAGGCCGGCATCGCGGTGGAAATCGTGCCCGGCGTCAGCTCGGCCATCGCCGTGCCCGCTCGCGCCGGGATACCCGTGACGCATCGGGGAATGGCTTCGTCGTTCGCGGTGCTCACAGGGCACGAGGATCCGTCCAAGGACGGCGAGACCATCGACTGGGCCAGGCTCGCCACAGCTGTGGACACGTTGGTCGTGCTCATGGCGGTCGGCACATTCCCGAGGATCGTCGGCGCCCTGCTCGCGAACGGACGTGCGCCGGAGACGCCCGTGGCGCTGATTCGCTGGGGAACTACCGAAGCAGAGGAAGTACGGGTGGGAACGCTCGGCGACATCGTCGAGCGGGCTCGAGGGCTCGAGCCTCCGGTGGTCGCCGTGATCGGGCAGGTGGTCGCGTTGCGCGAGCAGCTCGGATCAGATCAGGCGTGCTCAGCCGTTCAGACCTTGGCGACCGCCTACCTCTGATCCGACGGCGCCAGCTCTAGGCGGATCTGCGATAGCTTTCGAACCCGCTCAGCGGTTTCGGCCGAGCGACCTTCCGGTTCTTCACGCGGGCCGCACCCTTGATCGAAGAAGGCCGTGACGCTCTCCAGGTGTGCACCACATATTCTCCGACCAGCCAGAGCGGAACTCCGAGGGCCAGGAGGTAGCTCGAAGCTGCTTCCAGGTTCATGGCGTCTCCTCCTCTGTGGCCGCGGCGGCCATGTGATACGGGACGGCGGACAGAGTCGCATGAGCCATGCCAGCCAAGACCGACTGGAAAGTCGCAAACTTGCAAGGATGAGAGGGAAGAGTACGGGTAATGCGCCCGGCAGTTGGGGGGAAAGCGTCTGGCGAGGTGCCCGCTCGCGCCCCTCCGGCCGAGAGGCGCGAGCGAGCTTTGTCCCTACTGCGTAGCCTTGCCCTCGTCGGACTTCGACGAGGTGAAGGCCCGCGTGAAGAAGGTCTTCACGCTGTGCCCGAAGGCGACCGAGCCATCACGAACGTGGTCCCAAGCGTTCTTCGCCGACGGTTTGGCGGCTTCACCGGCTTCCTTGACCTTGTCGCCTGCCACCTCGGCGCCGCCGACCACCGTCTTGCCTACGCCCTTGGCGGTGTCTTCCACGCCGTGACCGATCTGCTTGCCCCCGCTCTGGACCTGCTCGCTGCCTTCCTTCACCTTTGAGTCGTCCGCTGCTGAAGCCGAGCCCGCTCCGAGCACTCCGAGCGTCAAGAGCACGGCCGTAGCCGTCGCCATGATCTTCATCGTGGAATCCTCCCTGGCTTGTTTCTCGTCCGTCTTTAGGGCTCGCAACGGCCATGCCAGCAGCGGGAGTCTCCGCATCTCGGAGAAATGGTGAAGATAGGCTGGATTCAGAGACTTAGTCTCCCCGGACTGAGAAGAGTCTGCCTGATTCGTCGCGTAACCTTTTCCCACTCTGAAAGCCCAGACAAGTCACGATTTGCTGAGTACCATGCTCTTCGATGGCCTCCGTCCTCTGCGTGAATGCTGGCTCTTCGAGTCTCAAGTTCGCTCTCTTCACGGCGGGCGATCTGCCTCGACGCGCGCTGTCCGGACAGATCGAGCGTATCGGGCTCACCGGTGGGCCGGCCGATCACGCCGCGTGCGTGGACGTAGTCATGGAACGGGTGCGGCAGACCGGCGAGACGGTAAGCGCCGTTGGACATCGCATCGTGCACGGCGGTCCGCGCTACGTCGAGTCGTCGAAGATCACGAGCGAGGTGCTGGCCGAGCTTCGGCGCATCAGCCCCTTCGACCCCGAGCATCTGCCCGCCGAGATCGCGCTCATCGAGGCCTTCACGCGTCGGTTCCCGGATGTGCCCCAGGTCGCGTGCTTCGACACCGCCTTCCACCGCGACCTGCCACGGGTAAGCCGTCTGCTCGCCATTCCCCGGAAGTACGAGGCAGCGGGGGTGCGGCGCTACGGTTTTCACGGGCTGTCCTACGCCTATCTCGTCGGTCGGCTGCGGAACGACCCCGGCGGGCTGCCGGGCCGTCTTGTGCTGGCCCACCTCGGCAACGGCTCGAGTCTGGCCGCCGTCCGGGACGGCCGGAGCGTGGACACGACCATGGGCTTCACCCCCACCGCCGGCGTACCCATGAGCCGACGCTCGGGGGATCTCGATCCAGGGCTCGTCGCCTATCTCGCACGCGCCGAGGGCATGACGCCGGAACAGTTTCACGAGATGGTCAACACGAAGTCGGGCCTGCTCGGCATCTCGGAGACGAGCTCCGATGTGCGGGATCTACTGGAGCGGGAGCGCTCGGACCCGCGCGCCGCGGAAGCCCTCGCCGTGTTCTGCTATCGCGTGAAGCAGACCATCGGCGCCTTCACGGCCTCCCTGGGCGGCCTGGACATGGTGGTCTTCTCCGGCGGCATCGGGGAGCACTCGGCGACCATGCGCGCGCGCATCCTGGAGGGTCTCGAGTTCCTGGGTCTCCATCTGGATGCGGCGAAGAACGGTGCGAACGAAGAGATCATCACGCGACCGAACAGTCCGGCCACCGCGCGGGTGATTCCGACCGATGAGGAGAGCGAGATCGCACGCTCCACCCTGGAGGTTCTCGCGTCGTGAACCCTCGACGAGTGGGTTAGGGCTTGGGAATCCTGAGCGTCTTGCTGATCATGAGACAGCCGGAGAGAAGGAACACGAGGGCGATGGCGTGCACGGTCACCCCCCCGAGGTGGATGGGGAACAGGCTGCCGCCGTAGAAGGCCAGCATGAGCATGGCCAGAGGCACCACGCTGGTGGGGATCGGTGTGCCCTCGAAGTGCGTCACCTTCCCCTTGGCGCCGGCCAGGCTCTCCGCCGTCACGTTGAATCTCGCCAGGCGACTGATCCCGCAAGCGGTGAAGAAGAGCAGGATGACCTGATCGAGCCAGGCGTTCACGCCCGCCGCGTAGGCGATGGCGGCGGGCGCCACCCCGAAGGAGATCACGTCCGCCAGGGAGTCGAGCTCGCGCCCCATAGCGGAGGCGGAATGTCGCCAGCGGGCAATCCAGCCGTCGCAGACGTCGAAGACGAGGGCGACCAGCACCAGGACGGATGCGAAGAGCAGATGGCGATCGTCGCCGCCCGCCAGGTACTTCATGGCTTGAAAGATGGCGGTGGCCCCGCACACGCCGTTGGCGATGGTGAAAAGATCCGCCAGGTGGAAGCTGCGGATCATCGAGAAGTGTTTGCCTCCGCTCAGCTCGGCCATGATCGGCTCCGCGCGCGGCGTCCGCTCAGGCGAAGGTGGGCTCGAGGCCGCCCAGGCCGGGTTCGCGGGGGGCATCTTCCTCGGCCTCGGTGGTCACGGGCTGGGTGTGGAGATAATAGCCGTCCTCGTCGAAGGAATGCGTCCGTTCCGTGCTGACGAGACTGTTGATGGAGCCGAGCCGCAGGACCTGCCAGGCGTCCTGCGAGAGATCGATGGTCTCGAGCTCGCCGTCGTCGCGTTGCACCCGAATTTTCATGGTCGTCCCTCCTTGGTCGATCCGGGCTGTCTCACCGTGACCATGTCAGTGTCCACCGCGGGAGCCCTCGTGCCAACCCCATCGTGGAAAAAGCGAGTCCAACCTGAGCGGAATACGCGCAAAAACCTCATCTATCCATCTCCGCGCCCAGCCGTGACCCGCATCTACCCGGTAAGACTTTCCCCCGCGGCTTGCCCGGTCTCGAGTGTGCTATTCTCACGCCCACCGCTGCGGCCGTGTCGACACATCATTGAAGGAGCGCTGCTATGGACCTGAACTATTCGACCGAGGAGCTGGCCTTCCGTGACGAGGTCCGCTCGTGGCTTCGCAGCAATCTTCCCGATGATCTGCGCCAGAAGATGGAGAGCTATCAGGAGCTGTCCAAAGACGATCTTCTTCGCTGGCACAAGATCCTCGCCAAGAAGGGCTGGGTGGCGCCCGACTGGCCCCTGGAATGGGGCGGCACCGACTGGAACGCCGTGCAGAAGTACATCTTCGAGGAGGAGTGCGGCTTCGCGGCCACCCCGCCCCTCATTCCCTTTGGGCTCCGCATGTGCGCGCCCGTCCTCCTGCGCTTCGGCACCGAGGCGCAGAAGCAGCGCTTCCTGCCGCGCATCTACGACGGCGCCGACTTCTGGTGCCAGGGCTACTCCGAACCGGGCTCGGGCTCTGATCTCGCCTCGCTCAAGACGCGCGCGGCGCGCGACAACGGTCACTACATGGTCACCGGCCAGAAGATCTGGACCACCCTTGCCCACCATGCAGACTGGATCTTCTGTCTCGTCCGCACCGATCCCAACACAGGCAAGCGCCAGGATGGCATCTCCTTCCTCCTCATCGACATGAAAACGCCGGGCATCACCGTGCGCCCCATCACCCTCCTGGACGGCAGCCAGGAGGTGAACGAGGTCTTCTTCGACGAGGTGAGAGTGCCCGCGGAGAACCTCGTGCACGAGGAAGGCAAGGGCTGGACGGTGGCCAAGTACCTCCTCGGGTACGAGCGCATGGGCACGGGAAGGGTGGGCGCCTCCAAGCGCGAGCTCGAGCGCCTGAAAGAGCTCGCCGCCGACTATCGGAAGGACGGCCGCCCCCTCCTCGAGGATCCGCGCTTCCGCGATCGGCTGACCCGGGTGGAAGTAGAGCTCATGGCCCTCGAGATCACCAACCTGCGATTCCTGGATCAGATGCGGCGCACGGGCCGGCCACCCGGAGCCGATGTCTCCATGCTGAAGATCAAGGGAACGGAGATCCAGCAGGCCATCACCGAGCTGATGATGCAGGCGGCGGGCCCTCTCGCCCAGGCCTTCCGTCCCGTGGACGCCATGGACTTCGATCACTTCACCGCGCGCCTCGCCCCGCGCTATTGCAACATGCGCAAGGCCACGATCTACGCGGGCTCCAACGAGATCCAGCGGAACATCATCGCCAAGGCCACCCTCGGCCTCTGAGACCATGAACTTCGACCTGAGCGAAGAGCAGCAGCTCCTGGGCGATAGCCTCAAGCGCTATCTCACCAACGAATACTCCATCGACGCGCGGACCAAGATCGTGGCCTCGCCCACCGGCTGGAGCGAGACGGTGTGGGCGGCTTTCGCCGAGATGGGATTGCTGGGCGTGCCGTTTGCCGAGGAGCATGGTGGTTTCGGCGGCACCGCGGTGGACGTGATGCTGGTCATGGAGGCTCTCGGGGAAGGCCTCGTGGTCGAGCCGTACTGGGTCAACGTGGGGCTGGCCGGGCGTCTCGTCGCGCGCGGCGCCTCCGCGGCTCAGCAGGCGCAGATCCTCCCCGCGCTGATCCAGGGCAAGCGCCGGCTCGCCTTCGCCCATGGGGAGACGAGCGCCCGCTACGATCTGCGCCATGTAGGCGCCCGCGCCAAGCGCTCGGGGGCTGGCTACACGATCGAAGGCGAGAAGCGGGCGGTGCTGCACGGCGCCGCTGCCGACACGCTGGTCGTCTCCGCGCGCACCTCCGGCGCCGACACCGACTCCGGTGGGATCAGCCTCTTCCTGGTGGACCGCGCCACCGCTGGCCTCACCGTCAAGGACTACCGCACCATCGACGAGCTGCGTGCGGCCGACGTGTGGCTGTCGGGGGTGACGGTACCCGCCGACGCCTTGCTCGGCGCCGAGGGACAGACGCTCCCTCTCATCGAGGATGCCGCCGACTACGCCACTGCCCTCCTCTGCGCGGAGGCGGTGGGAGCCATCCGCTACGCCAACGAGACGACCCTCGAGTATCTCAAGACGCGGCGGCAGTTCGGCGTGCCCATCGGCAGCTTCCAGGCGCTTCAGCATCGCATGGTCGACATGGTCATCAGCTACGAGCAGGCCCGCTCCATGTCCTGCTTCGCCTGCGTCAAGGTGGACACGGCGGGCGCGGCGGAGCGCCGACGTGCAGTGTCGGCGGCGAAGATCAAGGTGGCCGACGCCTGCCGCCACGTGAGCCAGGAGGCCGTACAGCTCCACGGAGGCATGGGCATGACGGAGGAGCTCAAGGTCAGTCACACCTTCCGCCGGCTGACCATGATCGCTCAGACCTTCGGCGACGCCGATCATCACCTCGAGCGCTTCGCGGCGGCTGGCTAGCCGGGCTTCGTCCACGCGCGGGAGCCTGCCGTGATGCACCACGCATGGCACGACCTGCCGCTGGGGGAGCGGATCGAGGAGCACTTCAACGCCGTCATCGAGATCCCCAAGGGCTCGAAGATGAAGTATGAGCTCGACAAGGACACGGGGCTCCTCCGCGTCGACCGCATCCTCTACAGCGCCGTGCACTATCCCACCAACTACGGGTTCCTCCCCCGGACCTATTGCGAGGACGGCGATCCGCTCGACGTGCTCGTGCTCGGCCAGGAGGCCGTGGTGCCCCTCTGCGTGATGCGGGCCCGCGCCATCGGTGTGATCGCTATGAGCGACGACAAGGGGCGGGACGACAAGATCATCGCCGTGCACGTCGACGATCCGGAGTACGAGCCCTACCACGACATCGCCGAGCTGCCGCCGCATCGCCTCAAGGAGTTGGAGCGCTTCTTCCTCGACTACAAGGTCCTGGAGAACAAGGTGGTGAATGTGGAAGACCTGCGCGGACGCGCGGCCGCCGAGGACATCGTGCGCGCCGCGGCGCAACTCTACGCCACCACCATCCGCCGCTGAGGCAGCCAATCCCGCCGGGCTGCTCGCCTGGACTATTCACGAACACCGAAGCGCGAGGCGGGTCGGGGCCCGTCGTCGGGGGCGGGGGAGCGCTCCAGCTGCGTCACCCACTCGCCTGAATCGCAGCCCT
>DATGCY010000324.1:0-3056 GCA_035311385.1 Candidatus Methylomirabilota bacterium | reverse complement strand
GTTCTCCCGGAGGCGACGAGGTAGCCGGCGTAGGGATCCTTGACGCCTTTCTCCTGACGAAAGCCCCAGCCGTGGAAGTGCAGGACCACTTGGACCGGCCTGTCCGCATCAAGCTTGTCCGGCATGATCACCACGGCCATGTTGTCCGGTGACTCATCGGTCATCTGCTTCTCGGCGCTCGTCCGCTTCCCATACTCATTCTGGAAGCCGCCGGATACGCCGAACTTGAGACCGTGTACTTCCAGCCGGGTGAGCCCGGTCTTCGCGACATTCTGGACGCCTTGAGGCTGGGTATATCCGTGCGGGTCGTCCGCGGCAGGCAGGGGCGCTCGCTGCACGGTTGCGCCCCAGCTTCGAGCCGAGGCGGACGCGAGCGCGATCAGAGTCATGACGATCGTGTTCCCGACGTGCCGCTGCAGGTCCAGGATCGACTCAGGGCTGAGCAGGTTCGGCTTCGACGCCGGGCTTCCCTCGATCGGCGTCCGTCTGGCCGCGTTGGCGACGGGGACCGGTGCCGCGATTCGATGCGGGGAGCCATCGCGTGTGGGCACGTACTTCACGTGCCTCATTCGGCCAGATATCATCGTCGCGACCGCATCGGCCGGGGCGAATCTACTTCCAGAACTCCTTCGTCGCCCGCCGCGCGCCCTCGGCCATGCTGGCGAGCTTGGCCCAGACGATGTCAGGCACGACCGCCGCCTGCCCCACCCACGTGCCGAAGCCGCAATCGGTCCCTGCGATGACGTGCTCGCGGCCGACCAGCTTCGCGTAGCGGCCGATACGCTGAGCCACCAGGTCGGGATGCTCGATGAAGTTCGTCGTCGAATCCAGGACGCCCGGAATCAGCACCTTGCCGTCCGGGAGCTTCACGCGCTCGAAGATCTGCCACTCGTGGGCGTGGCGAGGATTGGACGCCTCGAAGGAGATGCCGTCGGCCCGCACGCTGAACACGAGATCGATGATGTCGGCCAGCGGCACGTCGAAGTGGTGTGGACCTTCGTAGTTACCCCAGCAGATGTGCACGCGCGCCTGCTCGGGCGGCACGCGCGCCAGCGCGTGGTTGAGCGCGGCGATGTGAAGCTGGGCGGCCTTGCGGAATCCCTGGATGTCGAGGTCGGCGTACTGGATGTGGCGGCCCATGCCGAGGTCGGGACAGTCCACCTGCACGACGAAGCCGGCCGCGGCGATCGCCTCGTACTCTGGGCGCATGGCCTCGGCGATGGCGAAGAGATACGCCTCGTGGTCCGGGTAGTGCTCGTTGCGGAAGAACAGCGAGATGACTCCGGGCGAGGCGGCGCTCATGAATCCCGGCCGGGTGCCGAGGGCCACCTTGAGATTCTCCACGTCACCTTGCGCCGCTCGCGGGTCACGGACGGCGATGACCGCGTTGCACGCCGGCGTCCGTCGCCGGGAGCGGCCGGGATCGCCGAAGACGCGCGCCGCCATCTCGGGGAAATCGGACAGGTCGCGATAGGCGAGCGGATGGCTCTGCCCACCGAAGCCGCTCAACCGATCCTTCACGTAGGTGGCGTAGCTCGGCTTGCTCATCTCGCCGTCGTTGACGAGATCGACGCCCGCATCCACCTGACGCCCCACCACCTCGGCCACTGCGGCGCGAATGCGCGCGTCGAGCGCGGCCGGGTCCACCGGCACACCCTCTTCCTTGGCGTACATGGTGCGGATGAGATCGGCGGGACGCGGCAGGCTCCCGGTGTGCGTCGTGAGGAACCGGTCGGTGCTGCGCGGGAATGACATCGACCCGCTCAGGCCGCGCGGGCGGAGGCGCCGTCCCAGGACGGCTTCGTTTCGGGATTGACCGGGAAACCGAAACTCACGCGTTCGGTGGGGCTCATGCGTCGCTCCGTCCTGTGACGAGCGTGGCGCTGCCGTGGCGCGTCGCTAGCGAATGCCGGTGCCTCGATGTCACAGTTCTTGGACCTGGGGATACGCTTCGCCTCGCAGCGCACGGGCCGCCATCCGGCGAATCGGCAGTACTCCGCTCGTCTGCCTTCCTCCGTCTATGTTGCGGTCTGGGACAAGGCGACCAGGAACTCCCTCGGTTTCGCTTACGGTGCCTGGTAGTCCAATCGAGTCCGTTGGATAGACTGTCCAATCAGATAGTTACCATCTGCTGACAGAAGCCCCGTCACGATGATCCGATCCCGGAGTGCGAGGCCCGAGTAGTCGCTCAGAGGAACCCGCGTCAAATCAATTTTGAGGCTCCAGCCTTCATCCGTCGATATGACCATCGTCGAGCCGGCGATCCACTGGACTGTTCCCTCGTAGTAGAGAAGCCTCTGCGCCTCCGCCGCGAGGGGCGCCACGAGCAGGCTACCGGCCACGAGCGTCATGAAGGCCCGGCGCTCCAGAGGTCGGCCATAAGCAGCTTCAGGGGCTTCCATCGGGACCGATTGTACCCGACGGGCGACATTTCGTACCCGTCACCGGTATCGTGAAACCCAGGGCCTTGTCGACGAGGCATCATGGCAGTGTCTCGTTGTCGAGCGTGAAGAGAATCGCGGCATGCCCCATCTCGTCCGTCGTCTTCTCGCCCCAGGACACGTCGCGGGGAGGCTTATTCGGGTTCCGCGGGTTCTGCTCCGAATTGTCCCAGGCCGCCATGAGCTCGATCCAGCTGCCGGTGGGAAGGGCAACCGGCGTCTGGTAGAAGTAGAAGCCCTGCCAGTGGAAGTCCCAGTCGGGGATGTGAATCAGCGGCTGGACCGATTCGTCCTTCATGCGCGCCCACACCTTCATCTCGCGGCCGAGGAGGTGCATGTGCGGATGAATCGCGATCAGCCGCATGGGCTGGTATACGAACGACTGCGCCTCGATTTCGTGGCGAGGCGCGCCCGCAGGAATCGCGAGACGGAACTGCCCGACGCGCATGAAGTGGAGACGCTTCTGCACGGGCCCGCTGGCCGCCCGCAGCCGCAACTCGGTGAGATCGGTCTCCGGCGTGAGCCGCGCATTGTGGTAGTGGAGCTGGAACACGACTCGGGCGCCCTTGGGGAGGAGAATCCCCACGCCTTCGGGCAGCTCCCATGGGCGCGCGC
>DATGCY010000323.1:0-10456 GCA_035311385.1 Candidatus Methylomirabilota bacterium | reverse complement strand
GAGGGTGTTGACGTATTCGGAGAGCGTGCGGTCGAAGCGCGGCACGGCGAAGCGCGGGGCCTCGGCGGACGCGTCGGTGAAGCGCCAGCCGTCGATCCACCGGGCGGGATTGAAGTACTCGCTCACCACCCAGCTCACCTTTTCCCCCGCCTCGTTGTAGTTCCAGTGCGAGCCCTTGGTGATGAAGCACGGATGCGTGATGCTGAAGGCGAGGAGACCGCCCGGGCGCAGCACGCGAAAGACCTCACGGAGGGCCTCGCCGAGGCGCGGCCCGTCCATGAGAGCCATGAACGAGACCACCGCATCGAAGCTCGCGTCGGCGAGCATGCCGAGCTCCGCGTACGATGTGCGCAGGTAGCGAATGCCCAGCGGCGCGCGGCGCTCTTCTGCCGTGGCGAGCTCGATCATGCGCTCGGAGAGATCGACGCCGGTCATGCGGGCGCCCGCGCGGGCGAGGAGGCGCGTGTTGTAACCTTCGCCACAGCCCGCGTCCAGCACCTCCCGGGCGCGGAGATCGCCCACGAAAGCGAGGAACGCCGGATTGTTGAGCCACTCGCGGGCCACGTCGTGACCCTGGCGCACCTCCTCCGCCCAGGGGCCGGCGTTGACGTCCCAGTAGCGTGCGACGTCGTCCTCGGTGATCTCGGGCTCGCTCATGGTCAACCACTCGCCGGGGTTCGTGCTTCAATGGACACCATACCAGCCCCTGGGACCGCCATCTCGTGAAGATCGCGCGCCTGCTGTGTGGCCTGCTCGCCCTGGTCATGACGGCGCCGGCTGTCGCCTCGGCCGCCATCGTGGAGATCCGGCCGTCCTCCGTCGCTTGCGGCGAAGAGTTCGTGGCCGCGGCCGCTCGCCTCCAGCCAGGCGACGAGCTCGTGCTGCGGGGAGGAATTTACAGCCAGTCCTGTCGCCGCGCCATCACCGTCAACGGGACGGCGGCCGCTCCCATCGTGATCCGCGCGGCCGCGGGCGAGCGGGCAGTGCTCACGCGGCCGGCCGACACCATGGACACCCAGAACAACATCGAGATCGTCGCCTCTTCTTACCTGACCATCCGCGGGCTCGCCTTCCAGGGAGGGAGCAGCGGCGTGCGCATCATGGGCGGTCATCACATCAGCATGGAGGACTGCGAGATCTTCGAGACGGGCAACAACGCGATAGCCGTCAACTACGACAGCGCGGACGCCCTCGTCTTTCGTGGCAACCACATCCACCACACGGGACTCAGCGTCGCCGCGCCCACGGAGGGTGAGGGCTTCTACCTCGGCTGCAACCACGACACCTGCCGGGTGACCAACAGCGTCATCGAGGGCAACTACATCCACCATCTCCGCGGCACGAGCGACGGCGGCAACGACGGCGTCGAGATCAAGGTGGGCTCCTACGGCAACCTCGTTCGCCACAACGTCATCCACGACACCATTATCGGGCGCCGCTACCCCTGCATCTTCGTCTACGGGGGCGGTCCCGGCCTCAACATCGTCGAGGCCAACGTGATGTGGAACTGCGGTGAGGCCATCCAGGTGGTTTCGGACGCCGTCGTGCGCAACAACATCGTGCTCGCCTCGGACGTGGGCATCCTCACCGCGCCTCACGTCCAGGTGCCCCAGATGCGTAACGTCACCATCGTCAACAACACGCTGTACGGCCACCGCCAGTGCGTATCCCTCCAGTGGGACGGCGCGACCAACATGACCCTCGCCAACAACGCGCTGTACTGTCCGGGCTCGAGTGCCATGGAGGCGAGCGGGATCAGCGGACGGCCCATTACGGTGCGGGCCAACTACGTGGAGGGCACCCTCACGGGCGCCACGCTCGACTCCGGCCGCCTCCTCGACGGCGGCGCGGCGGCCAGCGCCTTCGTCGATGCCGCGCGCATGGACGTGTGGCCTCGGCCGGGCTCGCCCCTCGTCGGTCACGCCGATCAGACCCTCGCCCCCGCCGTCGACTTCAACGGGCGCGCGCGCACGCCGCCCGTCGACGTCGGCGCCTACCAGACCGATGGGCTCGCCGTAAATCCAGGCTGGCGAATCGTCCCCGGCTTCAAGTCGTCGACGAGTGGCGTGAGCTTGCCCGCGCCGCGACGCTGACGAGCCATACGTGATGCCTGATCAAGACCCGTCCTCTTGACCGTCCTCAGGGGCGCTCGCGCTCGAGCCGCTCCAGCCAGAACGGCAGGTTCAGCTCCCGATAAAGGGCGCGCGCCGCGTCGAGATGCATGGCCGCCGCCTCGCCGCGCCCGGCGCCATGGTTGACCTCGGCGAGGTCGCCGTGACAGTGGGCCACGGCCGGCCGCATCCCGAGCCTCTGGGCGATGGCGAGAGCGTCCTCGAGATGGCGCGCGGACACCTCGACATCGGGCGTCGCTCCCCGCCGGGCGGCGCGGGCCAGGGCGCGGAGCGCTTCCACGCGGAAGCCGTCCTCGCCGTGCTCGACGGCCAGGGTCACTGCCCGCGCCGCCGCCGCCGAGGCGTCGTCTGGTCGCCCAGCGGCGAGCTCCGCCTCGCTCAGATACGCGTGCCGGAGCGAGTGCTGGGACAGAAGGCCGTGCTCGGCTGCCTCTTGAATGGCGCCGGCGAGGAGGCTGCTCGCCTCCTCCACGCGGCCGCTCAGTCGGCGGGCGTAGGCGAGATCGGTGGCGATCCACGGGCGAATGGCGAGCAGCTCGGCATTCTCGCAGTAACGGTACGCCTCTTCGAGCTTCCTCACCGCCTCCGGGCTCGGGCCGCGGCCGAGGTGCGCGTTACCCATGGCCCAGGCCGCGAGCGCACGGAGAAATGGCGTGTCCGTGGCGTCGGCCAAGCCCAGGCAGCGCTCGGCACTCGCTTCCGCGTCACGGAACCGCCCTTGGGTGGCCAGGGAAAACGCGTTGAAGCAGCGCGCCACCACGCGGTAGACGCGCGCCATGTTGGAGCCCCGGTGGCTCGTCGTCGTCTCGAGCTGCTCCAGGCATTTCTCCATCATGGCCACGCTCGCCGGGTAGTCGCCCTTGACGTAGAGGAGCTGACCGAGATGGCAGTAGGTGATGGCGAGCAGCGCCGCGTCCCCTCGTGCGGCGCCGTTGATCCGGGCCATCTCGGCGAAGCGCATGCCGTCTTCTAGATTGCCCAGCATGAAGTGAGCATTCGCCATGTACGCGCAGGCAAGTCCTCCTTGGGCCGGCGCGTCCAGGGCCTCGGCGAGGGTGACGACCTCGCTCAGCACCTCGAGGGCATGGCCGAAGTCCGCGAGCAGGAAGAGCGGGTTGCGCAGGGTGAGCCGGAGCTGCATCGCCCGCTCCTGGTTGGTCCGCGTCGGGGGCAGGCGATCGATGGCCTGCTTGGCTCGCTCGAAGCGCGCGGCCGCCTCGCGCCCGGCCGATCGGAGAGCGGCCTTCACGCCCGCGCGACGGAGATACACCACCGCCTTCTCCCACAGCTCGCCCTCGTAGGCGTGGTCGCCCAGGCGCTCCACCTGATCGGCGATGCGCTCGACATAGAGCCGTTCCATCTCGGCCACCACCTGGCGATGGAGCTGCCGGCGCTCTGCCAGCGGCACCGCGGCGTAGGCGACCTCCTGGGTCAGCGCGTGCTTGAATCTCTGCCGGATCGGGTCGCCCTCCATCCGGGGCAGGAGGAATTCTCCGGCCTGCAGACGATCCAGGCTCGCTTGCAGCTCGCCTTCCGGATGGCCGAGCAGCGCTTGCAATAAGGGCACGGAGAACTCGCGGCCGACCACCGCCGCCGTGGTGAGGACCCGATGATCCTCGGGCGCAAGCCGTGTCAACCGGCCGGCCAGCACGTCCTGCACCGTCGCGGGGACCTCGCTTCGCTCCATCTCGTCGGCCACGGTCCGCATCAGCTCTTCGAGGAAGAAGGGGTTGCCCTCGGCCCGGGCCGCGATGAGATCAGCCAGCGGCGCGGGAATATCACGTCCGCGAAATCCCGTGCGCACCAGGGCGTGACTGTCCTCGGGCGAGAGCGGCAGCAGGGAGATGCGCGTGCCTCGCGACGAGCCCATCCATGTCGGGACATAGCCGGAGCGGTAGGTGACGAGGAGGAGGAGACGGGTGCTCGCGATGCCCTCGGCGAGAGCAGCCAGCAACGCTTCCGAGGTCTCGTCGATCCACTGAAGGTCTTCCACCACGATCACGAGCGGCCGCTCGCGGCCGAGCCCGCTCAGCAAGGTCCGGATGACCCCGAAGAGCTGTGCTCGCATGATCTCCGGCGCCACCGCGCCTTCGTCGTCGGGCTCGCCCTTGATCCCGAGGAGGGCGGCCAGCGGCGGAACGACCTCGCGCGGCACTCCCACGCGAGCGGCCACCGCTTCGAGCTTCTCGATCACCACGTCCGGTGGATCCGCCTCCGCCAGGACACACACGTCTCGAATGATGAGCAGCACGGGAAAGTACGGAATGACCGAGGCGAAGGCATAGCAGAATCCCTCGACCCACTGGCCCTGGCCGTCCGTCGCGCGACGGAACTCGGCGAGCAGGCGAGATTTGCCGATGCCCGGATCGCCCGCAATCGCCACCACATGGCCTCGCCCTGCCATCGTACCTTCGAAGGCGCCACGCAAGAGGGACAGCTCTTCGGTGCGATCCACGAAGCGGTTCGTGGGCGCGCTCATCCCCCCCGCGGGGAGCCCGATCCGGTAGAGCGAGCCCGGCTCGTCGAGCGGGCTCACGGAGAAGCGCCGCCGCAGGAACTGCGCGAGAGGCTCACTCGCCACGATGTCGCCGGGCGACGCCTTGCCCACGAGCGTCTGGAGCTCGGCCCACATCGCATCCCGCCTCGCCGGCGCGGCCGCGGCTTGCCTTCCCGCGCCGTGCAGCGCGATGGTCGGTTCCGGCCATCGTCCAGGATCGCGGACCCTGCCGGCCAGCGCCCGCTGGATGGAAGCCGCCGCGTAGGCGGCCACCGTCGAGGCGTCCTCGATCTGGCCGGCGGCAAAGACGGCGACGACCGACTCGCGACTGGAGGCCTCCACGCGTCCGCCCAGCCGCTCGATGGTTTTCACGACGAGCGCATTCGGATTCGGCGCGCTGCCGCTTCCCGAGAATCGAGCGAGGAGAAATGTCTCGTGGCGCCCTTCCCCGTCCACCTTCGCGGCGGCGGGCGTCGGCCAGCGCGTCGGGCGAGTGGCGAGTCGTCGGGCGACGTGCCGACGGAAGGGCGCGCCCGGATCGGCGTGGAGACCGCACTTCGCCATCCTGGCCAGCACGGTGTTGCGGGAGATACGCAGGAGGCGGGCGGTGGCCGAGATGTTCCAGCCCGTGTGCTCGAGGGCCGACATCAGATGATTGCGCACGACGTCCATGGCCGAGAGCGCGGTGGGGGGCGAGGTGGGGAGCGCGGGACCCGGTTCGAGATCGAGGAGATCGGCGGTGATGATCGGCGCCTCCGAGAGGAGGGCCACGCGCTCCATGATGTTGCCGAGTTCCCGCACGTTGCCCGGCCACTGGTAAGCGAGGAGCCGGGCCCGCGCCGCCTCGTCGAGCCGGGCGGGCGGACGTCCGTAGTCGGCGCTTGCCAAGGCGAGGAACCGCTCGGCCAGCATCACGATGTCGTCGCCGCGCTCGCGCAGGGGCGGCATCTCCAGGGACACCACGGAGAGGCGATGGTAGAGGTCGTGGCGGAACTTGCCCTCGCGCACGGCGGCCTGGAGGTTCTCGTTACTTGCCGCGATGATCCAGACGTCGACGACCTCGTCCCGGGTGGCGCCCAGTCGCCTCACTTTCCGGTCCTCGACGACCTTGAGGAACTTGGCTTGGAGATCGGCGGGAAGCAACCCGATCTCATCGAGAAAAATCGTGCCGGTGTGGGCGGTCTGAAAGAGACCGCGCTTCGCCTGACGCGCATCCGTGAAGGCCCCGCGCTCGAATCCGAACAACTCCGCCTCGAGGAGCGTGGCGGGCAGGGCCGCGCAGTTGATCTCCACGAAGGGTCGGTCCGCGCGCGCGCTCGCGGCCTGGAGGCCGCGCGCGAGCAGGCCCTTGCCCGTGCCCGTCTCGCCTTGAATCACGATGGGAGGCAGCCGGGAGCGGCCGGGCTGGAGCAGGCGCCGCGCTGTCTCGCGCAGTGTCGTCATGACCGGGCTGTCGCCCAGCAGTTCGCTCAGCAGCTCCATGACCCTCCCCGCTCCTGCCTAGGTCTTCGCATCCGGGGTCCTCACCTCCGCCCCCGCGTCGCGCAGGAGCGCGGCGAGCAGGCTCCGGTGGCAGTGGCTCGCGTCCTCGCAGTAGCAGCCGACGGAGAAGTTCGTCGAGGCGGACAGCGCCGCGAGAAGACCGATGAGTCGCCGAGGAGCGGGCCGGCTCATCTCGCCTCGATACCGGCGTGCGTAGGCGGCGAAGCGCGCCGGGGTGAACGGCTTCGCGAGCGCCCACGCGCGGAGCGGCTCGCTCGGAGCCAGCTCGGGCAGCCAGACGTCGAAGTAGTCACGCCGGGCGAAGTCCTCCTTGCGTACACCACGGGGCGGCCGCCGCACCGTGCCCACGCGCAGGCCCTCGTCTGGCTGCCGCGCCTCTCCCAGCCGAATGATGCGCACGGCCATCTCCGAGCCGCCCGAGCCCGGACTATTCTCCGATCCGCATCCTAACCCTCGCGCCAGGCGCTGGCGCGGTCGAGCTCGGCCGTCGTCTCCTCATCGAGGCGCAGCTCGATGCCGGCCAGCAGCTCCTTGAGCTGGCTCACCGAGGTGGCGCTGGCGATGGGCGCGGTGATGCCTGGTCGATGCGCGAGCCACGACAGCGCAACCTGCGCGGTGGTGGCTCCGACCTTGCCCGCGGCTTTGTCGACGGCGGCCAGGACGGCGAAGCCACGGTCGTTCATGTACCCCTTCTGCACGCCGACCGCCCGCGCCGTGGAGGGCAGCGAGGCCCCGGGACGGTACTTCCCGGAGAGGAAGCCACTGCCTAGCGAGGAGTAGGGAATCACGCCCACCCCCTGCTCGCGGCACAGCGGCTCGAGCTCGCGCTCGTACTCGTCGCGGAAGACGAGGTTGTACTTGGGCTGCAGGCACTCGTAGCGCACGTAGCCGCGCTTGTCACTTTCCCACAAGGCACGGGTGAGGCGCCAGGCGTGATAGTTCGAGCAGCCGATGTAGCGCACCTTGCCCTGGCTCACCAGGTCGTCGAAGGCGCGGAGCGTCTCCTCGAGCGGCGTCTCACGGTCGTCCCAGTGCGCCTGGTAGAGATCGATGTAGTCGGTCTGGAGCCGCCGCAGCGAGGCCTCCACGCCCTCCATGATGTGCTGGCGGGAAAGACCCGTGTCGTTTGGCCCCGGGCCCATGGGCCCCATGACCTTGGTCGCCATCAGCACGGTGGGGCGGTTCTTGCGCGCGGTCATCCACTTGCCGAGCACGTTCTCCGACTCGCCGCCCTTGTTGCCCGGGGCCCAGCGCGAATACACGTCCGCCGTGTCGATGAAGTTGCCGCCCGCCTCGAGGTAGGCATCGAGCACCGCTTCCGACGCGGCCTGGTCCGTGGTCCAGCCGAAGGTGTTGCCTCCCAGGCACAGAGCGGCCACTCGCAGCCCCGTTCGACCCAGCGTGCGCATCAACATGAGGACTCTCCCCTTGATCAGGTGTGGTGCCGCAGGTCCCGGCCGAGCGACCCTATCACGATCCGCTCGTGGAGGGCAGACAGGATCTCGTCGATGGTGGCCGATGCCCACAGCGGGAAGAACGGCCCCTGCTGGAGGGCGGCCCAGTCCCGCATGAAGCGGTCCCACACCGCCTCCCGGCTCGCCTCGCCCGGGAGCGGCCGTTGCATGGCGGTGTAGAGGCGCTCCTTGTGATAGATGGCCGGCATCTCGATGTAGTGATAGAGGTACCGGAAGTCGCGCGCGTAGAAGACGGCGACGGGGACGGACTGATACGTTCGGCCGTCCTGCTCCCGCAGGAACTCGTTCACGATGTCTGCGTTGGGCGATTCTGCCGGGTCGGCGCGCGGGCCCCGGCCCAGCATGCGCCCGTCGCGCGTGAAGATTCGCAGCTCGAGCCCGCCCGCCTCGGCGAGATGCGCGAACATGGGCACGTCGCGGCGGCAATCCGACGACCACTCCTCGGAGATGACGAGGATCTTCGCCGGGCCGTCGGGCTGCCGGGCGAGCCACCGGATCGCCTCCACCTGCGCCGCGCTGAGGCGTCGCTGCTCGTACCAGGCGCGCAGGAGCCCGCTCAGGTCCCGACGCTCAGTGCCCAGCCACCAACCCGACTCGCGCGCGAGGTTCTCCGGCGTACCCGCGTAGCTCACGTACTCGTCGAAGGTCATGCCGGCCGAGAACCGCTGGAGAGTGACTGCGCTCGCCATCGTCGACCTCAATCCTTGCTGGAACCACGGACCTCAGGACGAGAAGAGTCGCATCCGGCCCGTCACGACCTGGCGCACCGCCTCGACGGCATCCGAGAGGATCTTGTAGGGCGTGACCTCGTCAGGGTGTGCCACGAGGTAGGCCTCGACACCCCGACGCCAGGCGAGCCGCAGCTCCGTGTTGATGTGGACGATGGTGATGCCTGCCTTGATGGCCTGGCGCAGGTCCCCATCGTTGGTTCCCGACCCGCCGTGCAAGGTCATGGGCACCCACGCCTCCTCCTTGATCGCCTTGATGCGCTGGACGTCGAGGCGCTTCTGCGCCTCCCCGCGGACCATGCTGGTGAGGAGCCCGTGCATGTTGCCGACGGCGGGAGCGAGGACGTCGACGCCCGTCGCCTCCACGAACTCCCTGGCTTCGGAGGGGGTGCTGAGCGCGCCCATGCCCTTCGGCGCCTCGGCCAGGATCTCCGAGCCGCTCCCGATGTAGCCGATCTCGCCCTCGACCACGATCGTGGGATCGATGGACCGGATCGCCTCCACCGCGCGTCGGGTCTGCTGCACGTTCTCCTCGAAGGACAGCGCGGAGCCGTCGAAGATGATCTGGTCGAAGGCGGCCCGCGCCGCCGCCTCCGCTCCGGCCAGGGAATGCGTGTGGTCCGCGTTGAGGAAGATCGGGGTCGGGCGCTCCGCGCGGAGAGCCCGGATGACGGCGGCGATCTCGCGCACCCCGATGAAACCCCGCTCCCCCTCGGACACGCCGACCAGCACGGGCGCCCGCAGCTCGTCCGCCGCGCTCAGCACGCCCCTGAGGGTGGCCAGCTCGGACACGTTGAAGTGACCGATGGCGATGCGGCGCCGATCGGCGTCGGCCAGCGTCTCCCGCAGATTCATGCCGGGCGACTCGCTGCGCGGCTCAGCTCGGCCCGCGCTCTCCGTCGAGCTCGATGAGGGCGGTGAGCCCGCGGTGAAACGTGGGAGCGCCCCCCGGCACCAGGCACGTCTCCAGCACCTCGAAGATCTCCTCGCGGGTGGCGCCCAGCCGGAGGGCGCGCTTCATGTGGGCCACGAGTCCCGCCTTCTCCGCGCCGCGGAAGGCGAGGAGCGCGATGGCCACGAACTCGCGCACCTTGGCGGAGACGTGGCGGCCGTCGCTCAGGCCCTGCTCGTAGATCCGGTTGTACGTCTCCACGAAGTCGGGATCCTGCCGGGCCGCGAACTCCCACTCGGGGTAGATGTAGCCACGCGCTTCCTTCATGCGAGCGATCAGCGCGTCTGCGCGCTGCGCCCTCTCCGTGTCCGTGCTCTTCGTCTGCGCCATGTCCGCACCTCCTCGCGCAGACGTGTATCATACTCGCCGGGAGGTCGCCATGATCCTCATTGCCTGCTCCTCGACGACCGACGCGTCACCATGGTCGACGAGCATGCGACCCCTCATGCGCGCCGAGGGGCTCGCCGGATCGTATCTCGCACGGGCCGGGCTCGCTGCCCGGCCGAGGTGGCCACTCATCGCGTAGAATGCGTCATCCTGAACGAGCCGTCACGAAAGGAGAGGCCTCGATGGCGAACGTACTCACGGTGGTGGCGAAGATCCGCGCGGCAAAAGGCAAGGGCGATGCCCTGGCCGCGCTGCTCGCCGAGCAGGCGGGGGTCGTCCGAAAGGCGGAGCCGGGCTGCCTCGTCTATCGCCCGCATCGCTCGACAAAGGATCCCGATCTCTTCATCTTCTACGAGATGTACAAGGACGACGCCGCCTTCGACGTACATCGCAAGGCGCCCCACCTGGCCGGCTACCGCGAGCGCCGCGAGAAGGAAGGATTGACCGAGGGCCCACCGGAGGTCGAGATCTACCGCTCTCTCACCGAGTAGCGCGTGCTCGCTCCGCGGCGCGCCCATCAAGGGCGGGCGCGCCGCGGCGAATCCCTTCCCGGCCACCGGACCTCCTAAACGGCGAGACCCCAGCGCTTCGAGCATCCGGATCATCCGACCCCTCGCGACACCGGAAAAGGAGGAAACCTCTCATGGCAAAGAAGCTCGAGGGAAAGGTCGCCGTCATCACCGGCGGCAACAGCGGCATCGGGCTCGCCACGGCCCAGCGCTTTGCCGATGAAGGCGCTCACGTCTTCATCACCGGCCGCCGGCAGGCCGAGCTCGATCGCG
>DATGCY010000322.1:0-3069 GCA_035311385.1 Candidatus Methylomirabilota bacterium | reverse complement strand
CTTCGACTCTACGCGCACGAGGCGCGAAGCCGTCGCGCGCCCAAGTCCTGAGGCCGACGCGGTCCAGTCAGGCTATAGTCTCCGCGCGCAGCTCACCTCACTCCAGGGAAAGGAAAACGACGATGCGACACAGCGTGGTGGCGATGCGGTGATCATCAACACGGGGTGAACCCGGATCCCAAGCTCTCGCTGCCCGTGCACCAGGTCATGCTGGTAGTGAACGGCATTCATCTGCTCGAGAATCTCAAGCTCGATGAGCTGGCCGGGAAGCAGGTTTACGAGTTCGCCTTCATCATGCAGCCGCTGAAGGCGCAGGGCTTCACGGGCTCCACGGTGGCGCCGGTGGCTGTCCGATAGGGCTCGACGCGGAGGCTCCCTCCCACTCCGGGGAGGGAGCCGTCCCGGTCAGCCCGTGACCCAGCCGTACCAGCGGTGGCTCGGCGCGGGCCCCTCCTCGAGATAGCTCATCTTGATGCGGGTGAGATAGTCGCTCGGGATCTCGTTGCGCTTCGCGTTTACGTCGACGCCGAAAAGCCGTGCGGCGTTGAGCCCGAAGATCTGCTCCTTGACCGGGCGCGTGAGCGGCGCGTATCCGTGCTTCTCGATCAGCGCGTCGGGGATTTCGAAGCGCCGGAACGCCTCGATCTGCCACTGGGGCGTGCCGTACCAGATGGAGTCCGTGCCCCAGAGCACGTGATCGGCGCCGAAGGTCGCGATGACCTGACCGAGCAGGTGCGCGCACGCAGTGGGATTGGTAGTGGCGAGCTGGCCGAAGGTCGAGCCGAGCTCCATGTAGATGTTCTTGATGCTCGGCTCCTTCTGCTTCATCCGACAGAAGTCGCTGGTCCAGGGCACCTCGGCGCTCTGGCTCGTGGCCGACACGCTGAGCAGGCCGGCGTGATAGGCGACGAAGTCGAGATCGGGGAAGTCTTTCGCCGCCTTGATCAGGTCGCGCGGATGGTTGTAGTCGGCGACGGGTCCCAGCGGCAGCCCTTTGTGCAGGCAGATCCGCTTCACCCCGAGCTTGCGCGCCCGCTCGAGCATGGGATACGCGATCTTCTCGTCGTCGACGAACCAGCCGCGGTCGAATCCCTTGGGCGCGGCCCCCGTGTAGCCCTTCCAGGCGTCCACCTTGAGGGTGGCGGCCTGCCGGTCCATGAAGTCGAGATCGGCCTGCCCGAGCTGGGGCGTGATGAGGCCGTGGGCGAGCATGCGCCGCGACTGCGTCACGCGATTGATCTCGTCGCGGATGTGCGTCATCTCCTTGGGCGGGACCACGGCTTCCTCGGGGTAGGGGCCCGGCGGTGTCGAGATCAGGCCGATGGCCGTCTCGCTGTCGAGGAACACTTCCTTGACCATGTTCTCCCACGCGAGATCGGCGAGCGTGCCGCTGTCGGACGCCAGCTTCGGGTTCAGCCGCCGTGACTGGCGGCGCAGCCCCAGGAGCGCTTGCTTCGGCACCGCGCCCTTCCGGCCCGCTTCGGCGTTGCCCGGGTCGTAGCCCGCGCTCACATAGTGGAGCTGCACGTCAAAGATGAAGAACGGATCGCCCGTGCGCTCGCGGAAGGCGGATGGGTCTGCCGCCTCGACAGGCAGTACGTCGAAGAAGTGGCCGAACACGGCGTTCATGGCGAGGAGCGAGGTCGCGATGCCGCCGCTCCGCCGCAGGAAATCGCGCCGGCTCAGCCCGAGCCGCGGCGCCAGGCGGCTCGCCTCGGCGAGGATCCTGTTCTCCACGGCCTGCTGCGCGGCAGTCTGCGGCAGCGCCGGAAACTCCTCGTTGGAAACGAGGCGCGTGGGGAGCGGAATCTCGGATCGGTACCCGCGGCGCATGCCTGGGCGAATGCGAAACGCATGAGGATTGAGATCCGGCATGGATCAGCCCTCCTTCGCGAGCATCGGTCGCCGCAGCAGCGTCACGGCGAGCGGGCCCAGGACCAGTACGGCACCCACCGCGTTGAGAATGGCGAAACCCCAGATGCCGAGGATCATGCCGCCGGTGGCCGAGCCGAGCGCGCCCATCAGGCCCATGAAAAGATCGGCAAGTCCCTGGACCGAGGCTCGCTCGTTGGGCGAGAGGGCATCGGTGAGGAGCGCGCTCCCTGCGACGAAGGCCATGTTCCAGCCCACGCCGTTCAGGAAGAGCCCGAGGATGACGAGGACGCGATCACTGCCGGGCGCGAGGCCGGCCAGCATCACGGCCAGGATCAGGATGGTGGCTCCGATGCCGATGATGAGCAGGCGCCCGAAGCGATCGCAGAGCCAGCCCGCGAGCGGCGAGGTCACGTACATGCCGGCTAGGTGCAGCGACACGGCGATGCCGATGGTCTGGACGTTGTGCCCCTGATCGTGGAGGTAGAGCGGTGACGTCGACGTGGTGCTGATCATGACGAACTGGCTCACCGTGAGCGTGGCGAGCGCGATTTGCACGCGCACGTCGGCGAGGATCGCACCCAGACTGCGGGCGGTTCCCCTCACCGCGCCCGACGCCGGGACTTCCTGCGTCTCGCGCGCGATAGCCAGCGGATCCGGGCGCAGGAAGATCTGGATGAGGAGCGCGCCCAGCGCGTAGCCGGCCACGGACACGAGAAACGCGCTCGCCGTCGACTCGATGCCGAAGAGAGCGCCCAGTCGCAGGGCAGGGCCCATGAGATTCGGGCCGATCATCGACCCTACCGTGGAGCCCCAAACGATCAATCCCATGGCGCGGCCGCGCTGGGCCCCCGGACTCACGTCGGCGGCGGCGTAGCGGGCGAGGAGGTTCGAAGTGCTCGCGATGCCGAAGAGCGCCATCCCTCCGAGCAGGAGCGGAAAGCTGCGCACGGCCGCGCCCGCCATGCCGACCAGCGAGCCCACGACGGCGAGGCCGTAGCCGAGAGCCAGGCCAGGTCGTCGCCCGGAGCGGGCCATGAGCCGCGACAGCGGCCAGCTCGCCAGCGCCGTGCCGAGTGCGCCCACGGCCACAGGCAGGCCCGACCACGTGTTGGTTCCCGTGATGCTCGCGGCGAGGATGCTGCCCACCGCGAGCACGATCGACTGACCGGTGCTTCCGCACACCTGGGCCACGAA
>DATGCY010000321.1:0-4155 GCA_035311385.1 Candidatus Methylomirabilota bacterium | reverse complement strand
TAGCCGGGCAGCTCCGGCGCGAAGACGTGGTAGCGGCCGGCGAGCTCGTCGAGAAAGGGATTCTCGGCGAGAAGCCCACCCGCGCTGTGGAAGAACACGAGAGGATGCCCGCTCCCGCTCTCCAGCACGCGGCAGCGGGCGCCCCGCTTCGTCTCGATCGTGCGCGCCTTCATCGCGGCCGCTCCACGGCTGCCTTTTCCGCCCCCGGCGTCATCTCCTCCGGATGCAAGCGCTCGTCCATGGGGGTGATCCACCAGCGCTGATCGTGCTTCCACTCCGGCCAGAGATCGCGGAGGTGCGGCATGACCTTCTCCGCGAAGAGCTTGCTCGAGTAGCGCGTCTTCCAGTCCGGCATGTTGCCGTTATGGAAGAGGCAGAAGATGTGGCCGACGTGGAGCCCCTTGATGCACTCCTCGAGCTGCTGGCGCACCGTTTCCGGGCTGCCCGCGATGACGAAGCGCTCGTCCACGAGCTGCTTCCACGTGAGGTTCTCCAGGATCTTGCTCCGCTCCACGGTGAGCTGGCTGAGGGCGCCGTACTTGATGGTGTTCACCGTGCGGTAGCCCGGTGGATCGGCGAAGGGCGGAAACACGTGGAGGCAGCGGTTGAAGAAGTAGAGACAGTGCTCGGCGTAGAGCTCCTCCGCCTCGCGATCGGTCTCCGCCACGCAGATGATCTGGGCGAAGGCCGCGCGATACGGCGACTCGTCCTTGCCGCGCTTGGCCACGCGCTCCCAGTAGCCATCGAGGAGCGATTTGCCGCGGAGGTAGCCGAAGAAGGAGAGGTAGGAGTAGTTGTAGTCGAAGTCGAGGCAGAAGTCCCACGTCTCGATGGAGCCGCCCCCGGGAATGTAGATGGGCGGATGCGGCTTCTGGATGGGCTTGGGCCAGCAGTTGACCCAGCGGAGCTGGTTGTACTTGCCGTCGAAGGCGAAGGGCTCGTCCTCCGCCCACGCCTTCATGATGAGCTCGTGCGCCTCGCGATACTTGTCGCGCGTGAGGGCGGGGATCTGCCCGTAGCAGAAGTTGGTGTCCATGGGCGTGCCCACGGGAAAGCCCGCGATCAGCCGGCCCCCTGAGATCACGTCGAGCATCGCGAACTCCTCGGCCACGCGGATGGGCGGATTGTAGCAGGCGATGGAGTTGCCGATCACGCAGATGGCGGAGCGCGAGCTGCGCCGGGCCAGTCCCGCCGCGATCAGATTCGGCGAGGGCATGAGGCCGTAGCCGTTCTGGTGGTGCTCGTTGCAGCCGATACCGTCGAAGCCGAGAGTGTCGGCGTACTCGAGCTGGTTCATGTACTCGTGGTAGACGAAGTGTCCCCGGCGCGGGTCGTACAGCGTGTTGGGAATGTCCACCCATACCGAGCGGTTCTTCTCGCGGAAGTCGTCGGGCAAATAGGGCCACGGCATCAGGTTGAACCACGTGAAGCGCATGCAGCACCTCCGTCGGGGACGAGTCGAATCTAGAGCGTCTTCACCACCTCGGCGGGCCAGGCGCGGGCATCGACGCGGGCGTGCCACTCCTTGATCTTGCCGTGGGGATCGATCACCACCCCCACGCGCTGGGCGCCCTTGGCGGGATCCACGTTGGCCCCGTAGGCGGTGCCGATGGCGCGGTCGGTGTCACAGATGAGGGGGAAGTTGAACTGGAACTTCTCGGCGAACCGCTTGTTCTCCGCCGGAGTGTCGAAGGACACTCCCACGATGGCGGCGTTCTTCCCGTCGTAGTCGGTCTTGAGGTCGCGGAACCCGCAACCTTCGGCGGTTCAGCCCGGGGTGTCCGCCTTGGGGAAGAACCACAGCACGAGGGACTTGCCCTTGAAGTCGGCGAGCTTCACGGCGCGGCCGAGATGGTCGTGGCCAGCGAAATCGGGAGCGGCGTCTCCAGGCTTGAGCATGTGATCTCCTCTCAAGGCGGAAGTGAGATACGTCTACTTGGCAGGAGTGGCGGTGTAGCCACGCGTCTCCATGCACTTGCTGTACGCAGCGCGGTCGATCTGGAAGGGCACGAGGATGCGCGTCTGGTCGTTCACTCCCACCGAGCTGCGCAGGCACTCGCTCTCGTCCTTCTGCTGATCGGCCGCGCTCGCCCCCGCCTTGGTAAAGACCATCTGCCCGGGATCGGAGGTGGCGCAGCCGCCCATCAGGGCGAAGGAGACGAGCAGGCTGCCCACGCCCCTTGCGGCGTTGAGAGAACGAGTCGCCATGTGATCGAGCCTCCGTGGTTGGTGATGTGCGCTGCCGGGGCCGATTCTATCCGCAAGAGGGCCGGCGCGCGAGAGCCCGCTCCCCGAGGCCCCTCGCCGCGTCTGGTATCCTTCCCTGGTGACATGAGCACGTTCGACCTCCACGCGGTTGCCTTTCCGACCCTCGACGAGAGCCAGCTCTCCCGCATCGCCCTCTGCACGGGTGCCGTCTGTAGGCCCTACCGGAAGGGCGAGCGGCTCTTCGAGGCGGGTGACCTCGACTTCAAGCTCTATCTGATCAAGACGGGTGAGGTGGAAATCCTCGAGGAGACGGGCGAGACGCCGCGGACCATCACCGTCCACCACGCAGGAGAGTTCACGGGCGACATCGCCCACCTCACGGGACGCGTCTCCGTGGTGAGTGCAGTGGCCCGGACGGACTGCGAGCTCTACGAGGTCGCCACCGGCGAGGTGCGCCACATCGTGAACCGGTGTCCAGATCTGGGCGACCTCATCCTCCGGGCCTTCATCGCGCGGCGGCAGATCCTGCGCGAGTCGGGACAGGTGACGGGCCTGCGCCTCATCGGCTCGCGCTACTCGCACGACACCTTCGGCATCCGCGATTTCCTCGCCAAAAACCGCTTGTTCTTCACCTGGCTCGATCTCGAGAGCGATCCCCAAGTAAGCCAGCTCCTCTCGCAGTTCGGCTTCTCGCCCGTGGACACGCCGGTGGTGACGTTTGCCCACAAGATCCTCCTGCGCAATCCGTCGAACCGCGAGCTCGCCGAGGTCATCGGCCTCCGCCAACCCCTCGAGCACACTGTCTACGACCTGGTGGTGGTCGGTGCGGGGCCCGCGGGTCTCGCGGCCGCCGTATACGGGGCTTCCGAGGGTCTCCACACCGTGGCCCTCGATCGCGTGGCGCCGGGTGGCCAGGCGGGGCGGAGCATGCGCATCGAGAACTACCTCGGCTTTCCCACGGGGATCACGGGCGCGGATCTCGCCGAGCGCGCCCTGCTCCAGGCCAACAAGTTCGGGGCTCAGCTCCCCCTCGCCACCCCCGCGCTCAGCCTCCGCTTCGACAACGCCTACAAGATCCTCGAGCTCGAGGGCGGCGAGACGGTGACGACGAAGTGCCTCCTCATCGCCACGGGGGCCGACTACCGCCTCCTCGGCGTGGAGGGGTGTCGCGAGTTCGAGGGATGCGGCGTGTACTATGCGGCAACCCCGAACGAGGCCAGGGCCTGCGAGAGCGCGGACGTGCTGGTAGTGGGCGGGGGCAACTCCGCGGGCCAGGCCGCCGTGTATCTCTCCGGGCACGCGCGCAAGGTGTACCTGGTGGTCCGTGGGGACAGCCTGCACAAGGACATGTCCGCGTATCTCGTATCTCGGATCGAGGAGACCCCCAACATCGAGGTCCTGCTCCAAACGGAGGTGAAGCGCCTCTCCGGCGACGGCACCCTCCGACAGGTGGAGCTCGAGAGCAAGGAGACGGGTCAGCGGCGTGCCTTCGAGTGCCCGGCCCTCTTCAGCTTCATCGGTGCCGTCCCGCGCACGGAGTGGCTGCCCCCGGAGATCGAGAAAGACGCCAAGGACTTCGTTCGCACCGGCCCCCGTCTCTTCGACTCGCCGCACTGGAACGTGCGCCGCCATCCTTTCCTGCTCGAGACGAGCCGGCCGGGTGTCTTCGCGGCGGGCGACGTGCGATCGGGCTCGATCAAGCGGGTCGCCTCCGCGGTGGGCGAGGGCTCCATGGTGGTCCAGTTCGTCCACGAGTACCTGAGGGAGATGTGACGGCGGTGCTGGGATGAAGCTCGGCACCTCGCTTCGCTTCCTCTATCCCACGGGTCCCCAAACCTACGAGCGATTCAAGGAGGTCCTCGCGTCGCTTCCTCCTGGGGGATTCGTCGAGCGCCCCATGGGCGCCTTCGACACCGCGGAGCAGTCGCGGAACGTGCTCGAGATCGC
>DATGCY010000320.1:0-3269 GCA_035311385.1 Candidatus Methylomirabilota bacterium | reverse complement strand
TAGCCGACCACGATGTTGAGCCCAAGGGCGAGGAGCACGTAGATCATCGCGTCGGTAACGGCATGCACCGTCTGCGCCTGCAGCCAGCGGTCGATGAAGGGATAGGCGAGGAGTGCTATGACCAGGAGAACGGCGGGGAGGAGACGGACGGGGCGCGAGTCGCTCACGCCTTGTCCGGGACGCGCTCGCCGAGCAACCCCTGGGGCCGGAAGATCAGGACCAGGATGAGGATGGAGAAGACGATGGCGTTGGTCCAGCGCGCGGAGATGTACTGATCGCTCCACGCGGAGAGGAAGCCGATGACGAGACCGCCCAGGGCCGCCCCGGGCATGCTGCCGATGCCCCCCAGCACCGCCGCCGTGAAGGCGCGCAGGCCCGCCTGGTAGCCCATCCACCACATCCCGATGTTGTAGTAGAGCCCCTGGATGAGACCGGCCGCGCCGGCGAGGGCGCCCCCGATGAAGAAGGTGAGCACGATGGTCTTCTCGACATCGATACCCATGGAGAGCGCGGTGTCCTTGTCCTGCGCGCTAGCGCGCATGGCCTTGCCCCAGCGCGTGCGCGTGACGAAGAGCTGGAGCGCGATCATGAGGGGGACGGTGGCGACCAGGACGAGCAGGTCCTTCGTGGTGATGAACAGGAGCGAATCGATCCCGAGCCACTCGCGCAGGATATCGACCGAGGGAAACACGTCGGGATAGGCGATGGGCGCGGGCCCCTTCCAGAGCAGGGCCACGTTCTCCAGCATGAAGGACACGCCGATGGCCGTGATGAGCGGAGCGAGCCGGAAGGCATGCCGAAGAGGCCGGTAGGCGACGCGATCGATGACCACGTTGATGGTGCCCGTGGTCAGCATGGTGGCCAGGAAGACGAGGGGAAGCACAGTGACGAGCTGCCAGCCGTGCATGGTGGTGACCATCCCCAGCACGGTGAGATAGGTGAGTGAGATGAAGAGCCCGAGCATGAAGACGTCGCCGTGGGCGAAGTTGATGAGGCCGATGATCCCGTAGACCATCGTGTAGCCGAGAGCGATCAGGGCGAAGACGGCGCCGCGGGTCACTCCGTTGACCGTCTGCTGGATCAGGATCTCGTGCCAAGACATGCTAATTGGATCTAGGGGGGAGCGGGATTGACCGGATCCGGAGGGGAGCGAGCGCCGCCCCTCCCCCGGACCCTCCCACCACATTGATCCGTTCCCGGGCGCCGACGCGACTGAAGGGGACTCGGGAAGATGCTCCGGGGGAAAGCGGCGCCAACGCTCCTCCCCCGGTCTCACTCGCGGTCTTGATTCTTGGCTCCCGTGGTCCAGCGAATCCGACTACTCGAGGATGCTTTCGAACTGGAACTTGCACCCCACCGGCGTGTCGGCCTTCATCACCTTGAAGCCCGCCATGGTGTCGTAGTCGACGTCGCCGTTGGCGTCGAAGCTCCACTTGCCGTTGATACCGTCGAAGTTCTTGGTCAGCGAGATGGCCTTGCGCACGGCCTCGCGCTTCTCGGCAGGATCTTTGGCCTTCTCGATGGCCGGGGCCGCGCGCTTGATGCCGTCGATGGCGACGCGGCCCGCTTCCACCGCGTACAGGGCGTAGGCGGTGGGTTCCTTGCTGTACTTCTTCTTGTAGTCTTCGTACGTCTTGGCGCCGATCCCCTTCATCTTCTCGAAGGGCAGCCCGGCGAAGGTCACCCGCATCTCGGTGGCCATGGCCACCTCGCAGGTCGCGCCCTTGAGCAATTCCTCTTCGAGGAGGCCGTCGGGGCCCATGAACCGCACGCGGGGCGCCACCAGCCCGACCTCCTTCATTTGACGGATGATCACCTGCGCGCCCGTCTCCACAACACCGCCCATGTAGACGAGGTCCGCCCCCGAGGCGCGCACCTTGGTCAGCACCGGCTTCTGGTCCGGTTGCTTCCAGTCGATGCCCTCGTTGGCCACCACGGTGAGGCCGATCTTCTTGGCCGTGGCCTCGAAGACGTCGGCGATCCCCTTCCCGTACAGCTCCTGGTCATTGAGGATGTAGATCTTCTTCGCGCCGAGGGCCTTCGCCCACTTGGCGCCCACCGCGCCCTGAATGTCGTCGGCGGGCACGGGACGGAAGTAGTTGACGAAGCCGAGCGGCCGGTAAATCTCGGGCTCGCCGGGCGCCGCGCCCTGCTTCTTCGTCAAGCCGGGATAGGTGTTGGCTGGGGTGATCTGGGCCATGTGGGCGCGGTTGTTGATGGGGATGGATACCTTGGCCGCGCCGGAATTGTAGGTGCCGATATAGACGATGGCCTGGGGGTCGGCCACTGCCTTGTTGGCATTCTCCGCCTCGACGGCGCCGTCCCACTTGCCCGTTTGGGGCGATGCGTCGTCGAGATTGATCACCTCGAGGCAGTACCCGGCGGCCACGCCGCTCGCTTCCGCCACCGCCATGTCGACGCCGTTCTTCATGCCGGTGCCTTCGGGGATCATCGCCCCCTGCATCGGCCACGAGGTATAGATGCGAAGCTTGCCCTTCGGACACTGCTGAGCGGGCGCGTCGGGCGCCACGGTGGCGACCATGACCAGTCCCGCGGCTGCGAATATACCGAGCCATCCCCACCTGCGCATAGCGTGCCCTCCCGCATGACTACGTGGTGAGCAACGAGTACCGGATCGTCCGCGTTGGCCGGATGCTGGAGAGTCGGGGCGATCCTGTCAAGGTCTTTCTTCGGACACGTCCTGGGCTATTCTCGGAGCCACAGAGGAGGAAGCCCATGCCAGCGCCGCGCGTCATCTACGAACCGAAGCCCGGCTCTCCGATCGAGGTGGATCGCCCCTTCTACGATCGCCTCGCCCAGCGCATGGAGGCCCGCACCGCTGTCGAGCGCTTCGTCGTCCCCAAGCGCTCGGGCCTGGCGTGGCCGGTGCGCGCCGGCCAGCTCTTCCGCATCGTGGCCGTGGAGGGGCCCCAGGTTGCCGACCTCAACGTGTGGAACCTCGGCAACCCGCGCGAGCGCTTCTGGGCGGCGCGGACCAAGCAGCTCCACCGGGCGCATGTCACCACCTACGATCGCCTCTGGTCATCCCTCCCCTATCTCCGGCCCATGCTCACCATTACCAACGACACCATCCGCTACGGCCGTGACGAGGACGGAGCGGGCTGCCACGATCTCCTCGGCACGCGCTGCGATCCCTACGTGCACAAGATGCTCAACGGCGAGGACTTCGATCTCTGCTGCCACTCCAACCTCGTGCGGGCGGTGGCGCCGTATCGCCTCACCGAGCTCGACGTCCACGACGTGCTCAA
>DATGCY010000319.1:0-3878 GCA_035311385.1 Candidatus Methylomirabilota bacterium | reverse complement strand
TCTCCGGCATCGTCGCGCCGCTGCAGAACGGCTATGCCAAGCTGCCCGGCTATCCGTTCGATCCAAAGAAGGCCAAGGACCTCCTCGCCCAGGCCGGCGTCACGTCGCTCAAGGCGAAGTTCTGGTCGCCCAAAGGACGCTACGTGAAGGACTTCGAGCTGGCCCAGGCCGTCCAGCAGGATCTCTCCGCGGTGGGCGTCGACGCGGCGCTGTCGACCATGGAATGGGGCGCGTATCTCTCCGCGACGAAGACCGCTCCGGAGCAGACGGATCGCGAGCTCTTCCTGCTCGGCTGGTCGCCGTCCACGGGAGAAGCACAGTGGGGAATGTTCCCGCTGCTGCACTCCTCGCAGATGGCGCCCAAGGGTGACAATCGCGGGTTCTTCAGCTCGAAGGCGCTCGACGACGCCCTCGACCGAGCCACCACGGCCACGAGCGACCAGGCGCGCCTGGCCGCCCTGAGCGAGGCGCAGCAGGTCATCATCAAAGAGGCGCCGGCCATCTTTCTCCTGTCCCCGAACATGGTCGTCGGCCAGACGAAGAAGGTGCACGGCGTCGTGAACCTGCCCCTCGAGCTGACCTACTTCACCGAGAAGAGCTGGAAGGAGAAGTAGGCGAAGGAGGCCGCGGGCTCGCGAGCCCCGTATGCTGGCGTACGTCATCCGGCGCCTGCTCCTCCTCGTCCCCGTGCTGGTCGGGGTGAGCGTGGTGTCGTTCGCCCTCCTCCAGCTCGTGCCGGGCGATCCCGCGCTGATCCTGGCCGGCGAGGAAGCGACGGAAGAGGTCTTGACGCGGATCCGCCAGGAGTACGGGCTCAACCGGCCCCTGCCCGTGCAATTTCTCGCCTACCTCCGGCACGCCGTGGTGGGAGATCTCGGCGTCTCGATCCAGTCGCGCCAACCCGTGTCGACCCTCCTCAAGCAGCGCTTCCCTTTCACTCTGAAGCTGGCCTTTCTGGCCATCCTCGTCTCGGCCATTCTCGGAGTCGTCGCCGGCATCATCGCCGCCACCAATCGCAATTCCCCGCTGGACATCGCGGCGCTCCTGGGCTCTCTCGTCGGCATTTCGCTACCGATCTTCTGGTTGGGACTGCTGGCCATCCTCATCTTCTCGGTGAGACTGCACTGGCTGCCGTCGGGCGGCTCAGGCTCGCCCGCACACCTCGTGATGCCTGCCCTCGTGCTGGGGGCGGCTTCGTCCGCCGTGATCGCGCGTACCACGCGCGCCTCGATGCTCGAGGTGCTGCGCCAGGATTACGTGCGCACGGCGCGCGCCAAGGGCGTTTCGGATCGGCTCGTCGTCTATCGGCATGCCCTCGGCAACGCCATGATCCCGATTCTCACCGTCTTCGGCCTCGAGTTCGGCTACAACCTCGGCGGCGCCGTGCTCACCGAGACGGTCTTCTCGCTGCCCGGAGTGGGACGGCTGATCGTCGAGGGCATCTTCGCGCGCGACTATCCCGTGGTGCAGGGCGCGCTGCTGATAGTTGCCACCACCTTCGTGCTGGTCAATCTCCTTACCGACGTCGCCTATGCTTACTTCGACCCCCGCATCCGCTACAGCTGAGCTGCGACCGGTCGCCCGGCGGCGGTCGCCCGGCTTCTGGAGCGACGCTCTCCGGCGCGTGGTGAGGAGTCGGGCGGCCATGAGCGGCGGCGTGATCGTCGGCCTCTTCGTCCTCCTGGCCGTGTTGGCGCCGCTGCTCGCGCCCTACGAGCCCCTGCGCGGGCGGGTCGTGGACAGGCTGCAGGGACCGAGCGTCGAGCATTGGCTTGGCACCGACGAGCTCGGCCGCGACGTGCTCTCCCGCGTCCTGTACGGGGCGCGGATCTCCCTCCAGATCCAGGTTGCGGCCGTCGGCTTGGCCCTCCTCGTCGGCACCGCGCTGGGCGTAACGGCGGGATACATCGGTCAGTGGCCCGACATGGTGATCATGCGGCTGGTGGACATCATGATGGCCTTCCCGGGCATCTTCCTCGCGCTCGCCATCATCGCCGCCCTGGGCACGGGCCTCGCCAACGTCATCGTGGCCAGCGCCATCTTCCTCGTGCCGCAGTTCGCGCGTGTCGTGCGCGGCTCGGTGCTCACGCTCAAGGAGATGGAATTCGTGACGGCGGCCCGCGCGCTGGGCGAGCGCGACGTCACCATCGTCGCCCGCTATCTCCTTCCGAACTCGTTGGCGCCCATCATCGTCCAGACGACCCTCCGGATGGCCACCGTGCTCCTGACCGCTTCGGGCCTCTCCTTCCTGGGCCTGGGCGTCCAGCCCCCGAGCCCCGAGTGGGGCGCCATGCTCTCGAACGCCCGGAGCTACATGATCACCGCGCCGCACGTGGCGACGGTGCCCGGGCTGGCCATCATGCTGGTGGTGCTCGGCTTCAACCTCCTCGGCGACGGACTTCGCGACTCTCTCGACCCGCGCCTGCGGGAATAGCGTCGGGGCTCAGCGCAACCTACGCTTCGAGGCCGCCGTCAGCGTGCGCGGCCGCGCAACGTGTGACCGGCCAAGACCCGCGATACCATCGGGGGGGGCGTGAACCGCACGAGGGCAGTTTTTCGCCAAGAGCGCCCTTCGCTTCGCGCGTGCAGGAACCTCGGACCGACAGGGGGCAGGCATGACGACGGCAGGCGTGCTCGGATTCATCGGGCTCGGGGTCATGGGCGAGCCGATGTGTCGAAACCTCGCGAGAAAGTCCAAGGCCACGGTGGTGGCCTTCGACGAGCGGCCGGAGCCGCTCGCCGCGCTCGCGGCCGACGGCGTCCAGGCCGCGGCCTCGTTGGCCGAGGTGGCGCGCCGCACGGAAATCGTGTTCTTGTGCCTGCCGGGAGAGCCGCAGGTGCGCTCGGTGTGCCTCGGGGGCAGCGCCGATGGAGGTCTCGCTGCCCTCGTGAAGCCTGGCCAGACCGTGGTCGACATGAGCACCTGCCCGGTGGCGCTCGCACGGGAGCTCGGCCAGACGTTCGGCGCGCGCGGCATCGCCTTCGCCGACGCGCCGATCGCGCGCACCGCGCAAGCCGCCCGCGACGGCACGCTCAGCATCATGGTGGGGGGCGAGGCGGCGCTCTTCGAGAGGCTCCGCCCACTCCTGGGGTGCATGGGCTCGGAGGTGACCCACTGCGGAGGGGTGGGAGCGGGCCAGGCGGTGAAGCTCATGAACAACATGGTGGTCGCCCAGACGGTGGTGGCCCTCGCCGAGGCCCTCGCGGTGGCCCGCGCCTCCGGCGCTGTGGAACCGCGGGTGCTCTTCGAGACGCTCGCCAAAGGATCCGCCGACAGCTTCGTCCTCCGCAATCACGGGATGAAGTCGCTCCTGCCCGACCATCACCCGACGGAGGGCGCCTTCCCCACGCGATATATCTTGAAGGACCTGTCGTACGCGATCCAGCTGGCCGAGTCGGCCGGCGTCACCCTCGAGCAGGCGGCCACGACGCGGCGACTGCTCGAGGCCGCTGCCGCCGCGGGATGGAGCGAGGCCTACTACACGGCGGTGATCCGCGCCATCGAGAAGCGATAGTCCGGCTCACCGCCACCGACAGATCATGTCACCCACCCTGACAGCCTTGGGCAATTCACTGTCCCTCCGCACACGCGCGAGCGATGAGTTTCCAGCACTTGGGCGTGGCTCGACTCTTGCTCAAGCTCCACCCCTGGGCATGCACGTCTGCTTCCGTCTGACATTCATGACATCGGGGGTGACAGGATGAAACATCGACGCTCAAGTGCGCGCCGAACCGACGCGGTTCTCTGCCCAGCGTGTGACTCTCGGCGCGTGGTGCCCATCGTCTACGGATTCCCCGCCGCGAAGGTGGCGGCCGACGCCGAACGGGGGCGCCTTGTGCTTGGTGGGTGCAGTGTGAGCGAGGGGGATCCGACCAGC
>DATGCY010000318.1:0-5063 GCA_035311385.1 Candidatus Methylomirabilota bacterium | reverse complement strand
ACCTTCACCATCGTGCTGCCCGTGGGTACCGTGGAGCGGGCGCAGGCCTCCGAGGGCGCGGAGGCGCCGGGCATGCGGCACGGCCGCATTCTTCTCGTGGACAATGAGCTTCCCGTGATGACGGTGCTCGGCGACATGCTGGCCGAGGTGGGCCACGACGTCATCCCCGTAGCGAGCGGCGCGGAGGCGATCCGGGTCTTCGTGCCCGGCAGCTTCGATCTCGTCATGACCAACCTCGGCATGACGGGCCTCACGGGCTGGGACGTGGCCGAGCGCGTGCGGACGAGCGACCTCCACGTGCCCATCGTGTTCATCACGGGCTGGGGACTGCAGGCAGAGGACCGCGAGCGCTGTCGGCAGCTCGGCGTGCAGAACGTGCTCTTCAAGCCCGTGCGCCCCGGTGAGCTGCACCAGGCCGTGCAGGAGGCGCTGGCCGCGTCTACCGCCTAGCGCGGCGTATCCCGGATCTCGAGCACCAGGGCCTGCAGCACTAGCTCGAAGCCCACCAGGAAGGGCAGCACGCTCAGCATCACCGTGCCCGTGGAAGCGAACTGGTTGTGCAGCCATGACTGCCCCCACGTGTACAGACCGAATCCCGTTCCCCACGCGAGGAGGGGCAATCCCGTTAGCATGAAGAGGGCCACCGGGGAGAAATCGCGCAGGACGTGCTTGCGATAGAAGCGATACCAGTAGCCGTGGAAGAGATAGTAGGGGAAGGAGCACATCACGCGGGCCAGCCGCATCGAAGAGCGTTCGCCACCGTAGCGCGAGGGCATGGCCACGTCGCGCACGCGCGCGTCGAAGATGTTCAGGTTGATCAGCATGTCGTTCTCGAAGAAGTAGCGCCGGGAGAGCCGATCGAGATCGAGGAGACGGAGGGTGCCCGAGGTGATGGCAAGGTAGCCGTTCTGGGGATCGAACACGTTCCAGTAGCCCGAGGCGAGCTTGGTGAGAAAGGTGAGGACGAAGTTGCCGGCGAGCCGGGCGCGCGGCATGATATCGAGCTCGCGGCTTCGCAGGAAACGGTTGCCCTTCGTGTACTCACACTGCCCGTCCACGATGGGGGCGAGCAGCCAGGGCAGATCGCCGGGATCCATCTGGCCGTCACCGTCCAGCTTCACGATGATGCCGTCGCCCGCGCTCAAGGCGTGACGGAAGCCGCGCACGGTGGCGCCTCCCACCCCCTCGTTGCGGGGACTCTCGAGCAGGGTGACGCGCGGATCGCTCACCCCGCGCACCGCCTCCGCGGTGCCATCGGTGCTGCCGTCGCTGACCACGGTCACCGCGTCGACGAGACGCGGCATGTCGCGCAGGACGACGCCGATGCGCTCAGCCACGTTGTAGGCGGGAATGACCACGTGCACCCGCGTGTCACGGAACATGCGAATCTCCCGGCCGCCGACCGCAGAAGAACATCGTGCCGGCGGTCGCCGCGGATCCGCCCGGCAGTCGCTCGACGGCTGCGAGCACGAGCGACGGCAGCATGAGCAAGGCCCCAGCCGCGCGTCGTGCCACCATGTGCCCGCCCGCCGTCCCCGCGTACGCGCGGGGAGTGGCCGCCGCGGGGAGCAGCGAGAGCGCGATGTGCCCGGCGTTCTCGCCGAGGGGCGACGGCGCCCAGCGGATGTTGTCGAATCCCGCGGACTCGAGGAGACGCCGGGCTCCGGCCACGGATGGGATGGCCACGTGCCGCGGAGCTTCGGTGACCGCGCTCCATCGCGCGCCCAGCCAGCGCGCTTGACCGCTGTCCATCACGGGCAGGCCGAGCACCGCCCATCCCCCCGGCTTGAGCAGCGTGCGGATGCGCGCGAGGGTGGCCGCGGGGTCGGGAATGTGCTCGAGCACGTAGACCAGGATCACCGCGTCGTAACGTCCCGGCTGGAGGCGCAGGCTTTCCAGCGAACCTTCGAAGACGGTGAGCCCGAGGCGCTGGCGAGCATAAGCGACGTCGGCCGCGGATGTCTCCACGCCCTCCACGGTGTAGCCCTCTTTGCGCAGATGCCGGAGGAACAGGCCGCTGCCGCAACCGGCCTCGAGCACGAGCCCGTGCCGAAGTCCCGTGAGTCGCCGGATGAGGGCCACGCGCCGGCGGTACCCGGGCTCGTAGAAGCAGCGCCACTCGATGGTCTGGAGCAGGCGACGGAGTCCCTCCGGCTCCTCCGGCGCGGGCTTGAACGTGTAGTCGCTCGAGTAGAGGGCGAGCAACCGCTCGGGAGTGGGCAAGGGGTCGAGGGTAGCCGAGCCGCACTCCACACAGCGTAAAAAGCGATGCGTCCCCTCGGCAACTCCGTAGTGATCACGGATCCCCTCGTAGAGGGGAGCGAGCACGCGGGACCCGCAGAAGAGGCAGGCCATCAATCCTTGAAGGCGAGCTCGCGCAAGCTCACGCGATGAGCGCGTAGCAGCGCCGCCAGCTCTCGTGGGCCGATCTTCGCGGCGGCCCGGATGGCCCGGCGACGCCGCCACATTGCGGGCAGGCGGAGGAGCGCCGCCCCCCAAGCGCGGAGGACGAGCGCGATCACCTTCGCCGGTGACTGCTCCGCGGCCAATTTGCCGGCCGCCCCTCGACGGGACAGCGCCGCCCAAAGCTGGAGCGCGTAGCGACCCATCGTGTAGAAGAGACTGGCCGCGGCGAGGCGGAGGGGGAAGCACTTCGCCACCACCCAGATGCGGTTGCGCTCGACGTGGAAGGCCTTGAAGGGCGAGTGGGGCGCCGACGATCCCGAGTAGCGGTGGCGCACCGTCGCCTCGGGCACGTAGCGGCAGCGCCAGCCCGCGATCCGCGCGCGCAGGCCGAGGTCGGTGTCCTCGCAGTAGGCGAAGAAATCCTCGTCGAAAAGTCCGATCTGGTCGAGCATGGCGCGCCGGTACAGCGCGGCACAGGCGCTCGGGATGAGGACGTCCGTTTCCCTCCGATAGCGTTCATCGTCGGCCTCGAGCCGCCCCCGCCCGCGCCCGATGCCGTCACCGGAGACGAGGAGCCCGGCCCCGTCGAGGAGATCCGGCCGCCTCCAGAGGCAGATCCGCGAGGCGCACATGCCCACGGCGGGATCCGCTTCGGCGGCCCTCACCAGTTCCTCGATCCAGCGCGAGTCGGCCTCTGCGTCGTTGTTGAGGAGGGCGAAGTAGGCGCCCTTGGCCGCTCGAATCCCCAGATTGTTGCCGCCGGCGAAGCCGAGGTTGCGGGGGCTCTCGACGAGGCGAAGGCGTCCCGCCGGCTGCTCCCGGAGATACACGGTCGAGCCGTCGGTGGATCCGTTGTCCACCACTACGATCTCCAGGGCTGGATAGGATTGCGCGCGGAGTGAGTCCAGGCACTCCGGCAGATAGACGAGGCCGTTCCAATTCACCACGATGGCGGAGACGAGGGGGCGTTCGCCGTCCCGCCTCCCGGGCGGCACCGCGAATTTGGCGGGCGCGCTCCCCGTGTGCGAGACTCGAGACACAGCATTCACTATATCCCGAGGGTACGCACGCCATGACCACGAATTCCTCGGGCCCGGCGCCGCCCGAGACCTTCGACTACGAGGAGTATCAACACCACCTCGACCTCGTGCGCACCTACGGGCCGACGGCGCTCTTCATGGATCGGGTGATCCGCAAGGTGAGCGCGCCGTTCAAGGGCCTCGACGTGTTGGATCTCGGCTGCGGCACCGGCCACCTGAGCCGCATGCTCGAGCGCGACAATCGCGTGGTCTCCTACGATCCCGCCTTCGAGGGCGTGCGGACCACGCGTGATCGGCGTCAGCGGCCGGGCGCCTTCGTGGTGGGCGGGGGCGAGCACCTTCCCTTCCGCGACGAGAGCTTCGACGCCATCCTGCTCATCGACGTGCTCGAGCACATCGCCGACGACGCCGGCGTGGCGGGCGAGGCGCTGCGCGTCCTCCGTCCGGGGGGCCGGGTTCTCTGCATGGTGCCGGAGAACCAGGCGTTGTATTCGCGCACCGACGCGGCCAACGGCCACCTGCGACGCTATCACCGCGATGAGGTCGTGAAGCTCTTCCGTCCCTGCGCGGCCGAGACGCTCTTCGACTACGGCTTCCCCTTCATGCGCCTCTACCTCAACGTGCTGGGGCGCGTCCACGACAGCGTGGTGCCGGTGGCCCGGCCGGTGGGCCTCAAGCGCGCGGCTCTCCGCGCCACGTCCATGACCTTGACCGGGCTGTTCTCGATCGACCTGCTCTTCGCCGGCTGGTTTCGCGGCGTCGAGATCGTCGCGGTGTTCCGCAAGCCCGGCCCTCGCTAGCCGGCCTTCACCGGGGCGCGCTCGCCTTGTGGAGCGTTCCGCCCTTCATGATCATCCGGAGCGCGACGCGATCCTGCAGGATGGCGATGTCGGCGAGTGGATCACCGTCGACCAGGAGCAGATCGGCGAGGGCGCCTGCCTTCACCACCCCGAGCTCGTCTGGCATCCCCATCAACGCGCCGCCGAGGCGCGTGGCCGCCACGAGGGTGTCCATGGCCGAGAAACCGAGGATCTTCACGAAGAGCCAGAGATCGCGCGCGTACGTCCCGTGCGGAGTGGCGGGGAACCCGTAGTCGCCGCCGGGCAGGATGCGAATGCCTCGCTGGCGCATGCGCGCCACCGCCTCCACGGACACTTCGAGCTCCCGCTCGAACTCTCGGATGCGCTCGGCGGGGACCCCGCCCGCGCCCTGACTCAAGTTGTAGGTGAGCCCGAGGGCCGGGCCGACGAAGACCCGGGCGCGCGCCGCCTCCAGGGCATCCAGGGTCCGCTCGTCGACGTAGTTGGCGTGGTAGATCATCTCCACGCCGTGGCGGAGCGCCATGAGGACGGATTCACCGCTGCGGCAGTGCGCAGCCACGCGCAGTCGCGCCGCCCGCGCCACCTCCATGGCCGCGGCCACCTCCGCGTCGGTCATGGGCGTCTCCGTCGAAGGATAGCTGGAGGTGCCGAGATCGCCGGAGAGGTTGAGCTTGAGGAGATCGACGCCCTCACGGGCGAGGAGGCGACACACGCGACGGACGGCGTCGGGCCCGTCGGCGATCCACGCGAAGGTGGGCGTCTCGTAGAACGGTAGGTGGGCGAGATTGCTGTCGCC
>DATGCY010000317.1:0-10834 GCA_035311385.1 Candidatus Methylomirabilota bacterium | reverse complement strand
GGAGATCAGGAACTTGTGCAGGAGGGCGCCCCCCGCGAAGAGCAGGGGCGCCGCGCAGATCGCGCCGATGAAGGGCCCCCAGTAGGGGCCGAGGAAGGACAGGATGTGCCCGCCGGTGACCAGATAGAGACTCGCGAACATTCCGAGCATGAGGAGCTCGCCCTGAGCGAAGTTGACGATGCGCATGATGCCGAAGATGAGTCCGAGGCCGATGCACATGAGACCGTAGATGCTGCCGATCGTGATGCCCGCGGTGACCGCGTTCAACACGTTCTCGATCAGGATTTCCAGGTCCACCGAGCGTCCGTTCCCTCCCATTGGCCGGCCCCGGGGAGGGGGAGTTCACTCCCGAACCGAGCGTGGCGACTCTAGCACGTCCGCGCGAGAACCCGCGCGCCCAATTGGCGCAAGGGAGGCGTCGGCGCGCGCGACCGGCTACGTTCGTGATCGACTCCGTCAGAGCCGCGCAACGACGGCGCCACCGGCGAGCAGAGCCGGGGACGAGAGCCATTGCAGCCCCTCGGCTTGACCATCCGGTCCGGGTAGGCGCAAAATCGCACTCCATGGAACGGGGCCGCCCGAGGCCCGTCACCGCTCAGGAGAGACCGGAGGCCACGATGCGCTACGAGCGAATTTCCGCGGACTGTCATATCGACCTCTGCCAGCTGCCGCCCGACCTGTTCACCGCCAACGCGTCGGCGGCCCTGCGCGACCGGATGCCCTACGTCACGGACAGTCCCAAGGGCAAGGTCTGGGTGAGCAAGAGCGGGGCCTTCTTCGGACTGGCCGGCGGAATGGGCTCAGCCGGCCGCGAGTACGTCCCGGGCCAGATTCACCGCTCGGATCGCATGGCCTCCACCGGGCTCTACGAAGACGGCAAGAAAGGCATCTATCGCCTGAGCGACCCCGAGCTCCGCCTGAAGGACCAGGACCGCGACGGCGTGCAGGCCGAGGTGCTCTACGGGATCCTGGGCTCGACCACCCGGCTCAACGATCCCGAGGCCGCGGTGGAGATGATCCGCATCTATAATGAGTGGCTGGCCTGGTTCTGTGAGCGCCATCCCGATCGCTATGCCGGCCTCGCCTGCATTCCGAGTCAACCCATCGAGAGAGCGGTCGAGACGGTGAAGCAGGTCGTGAAGCGCGGCGGGGTCCGCGGCCTCGACGTGGCCAACACCTTCGATATGCCGCCCACCTACGATCCGTACTGGGAGCCCTTGTGGGAGGCCATCAACGACAGCGGGCTGCCCATGCACTTCCACACCGTGGGCACGCGCATCCCCGACGCGATCCGCAAGACGCTGTGGAGCTCGCCCAGCGCGGAGAAGGCCGAGCCCCTCATGGACTTCCGAGTCGCCCGCGCCGGCTTCGCCGTCCACATCACCTCCTTCCAGATGTTCATGTCCATGGTCCTCATGGGCATGATCTATGGCGGCGTGCTCGAGCGGCACCCGCGCATCACTCTCGTGCTTGGCGAAGGCGGGGTTGGCTGGATCCCCTACATCCTCGACCGCATGGACCTCGAGTGGGAGGACCAGTTCAAAGACCTCGGCCTCCGCATGGCGCCCAGGGAATACTGGCAGCGGCAGTGCAAGGCCACCTTCCAGTCCGACAGGGTGGGTATGAAGCTCCTGGACGAGCTCGGCGTGGACAACGTCATGTGGGCTTCGGACTTCCCGCATCCCGACGGCATCTGGCCGGACTCCACCGAGTACATCGAGCGCGAGCTCGGACACCTGTCCGCGGACGTCCGCCGCAAGATAATCTGCGAGAACGCGGGCAAGCTCTACGGCTTCATGAAGTAACCACGGTCTGCCGGGCACGCGAAACCACCGAGAGCTCTCTCGGGGGTTTCGTCTTCTCGAGCGCTACTTGAGGGTGCCCGCGATCTTCCGGATCTCCGCGGGCGTGTGCTCGCCACCGAGCGGCGTTCCCGGAACGAGATGCTTGCCCATGGGCAGACCGCCCACGACCACCGGCTCGAATCCAATCTCCTTGATGAGAGATTCCGCGAGGGCGAGGGCCTTCGGGTCGTCCCCGGCGATGGGGACGCCCACGGGATCGGCGTGACGATGCGAGGTCTCGGCCAGTCGTGCGTAGTTGATGGCATTGAACGCGCGCACGATGGGCGCGCCGGGAAGCCACTTGGCGGTGACCACGCCGGCCCCGCCCTGCTCGTTCACCGACTTGACGAAATCCTCGCCGTCGCGCCGGGGTATCGGGTTGCTCACGTCCATGACCAGCGCTTTCTTGGCCAGGGCGCTCCCGTACGTCTTGCCGATCTCTTCCATGGCGGTATAGGGAACCGCGAGCACGATGACGTCACCGAACGCGACGGCCTGCTCCACGGTGCCCGCCTGCGCGAGCGGCCCCGCGCTCGCGACCAGATCCTTCAGATTCTCTGGGTGACGAGACGAGAACATGACGGGGTGCCCGGCTTTCGCGAAGAGCTTCCCCAGCGCGCCACCCTCGCGACCGGATCCGATCATGCCGATCTTGAGCGGCGAAGCGGGCGTCTGGGCGGCGGCGATGCCGGGCCGGGCCGCGATCGTGAGCACCGCCAGGCCGCTGCCCGCGATGCGTAGGAATTCCCGGCGTGCGTGATGAGTGATGCCATCCCTCGCCATGATCCTCTCCTTCGGTCGAGCCTGGTGAGCGTCCATGATGCGGTCACCCCGATGTCTCCGCCTGCACTGCGGAGGGTAGCAGAGGGAGGCCCGGACGTCCAAGACTCGGGCCGCCGCGTGCACGCGCGTCGATCGTGCGAATACGGTACGATCCGACCGGCCGACGGCCGTATCGGCACACGCTCGCGAGAGGGAGATCGGGCATGACGGGTACGCGCATCCGCGCCATCGTCTTCGACGCCGGCCATACCCTGCTCGAGATGGACTATCCGAGAGTGACCGAGTATCTGCGGGCGCGAGGTCACGAGGTCGACGAGGCATCTGTCGTGGCCGCGGAGCGCCGCGCGCGCATGCGCCTGGACGTGGAGCAGGCGAGCCAGCCGACTCGCGAGCGCACCGGACAAGGTCGCTACGTGCGCTTCCTCCTCGAGGCTCTCGGAATCGACGACGACGACGAGCGGCGCGCCCTCGCGGAATGGCGCCGTGGATTCAACGTCCCCATCGGGCTCTGCCACCGCGCCGACCCCGAGGCGGCCCGGGCGCTCCAGCGTGCGCGTGATGCGGGGCTGGCCGTAGGCGTCATTTCCAACTCCAACGGCTCGGTGCATCGCGCGCTCGAGGAGGCCGGGCTCGGAGGCCACCTGGACTTCGTGCTCGATTCGACGGTGGTTGGTGTCGCCAAGCCCAATCCGCGCATCTTCGCTATCGGGCTCGAGGCCGCGAAGACCCGGGCGGAGGAGACCGTGTACGTCGGCGATTCGTACTTCGTGGACGTGGTGGGCGCTCGTCGTGCGGGCTGGGGCGCCGTGCTCTTCGATCCGGGTCGAGTCTGGCCGGAGCGCGAATGCCCGGTAGCCGCCGGCCTCTGCACTGCCGTCGCCCTCGCCCTCGTCTAGTCCTACCTACTCCCGAGTTTTTCAGCGCGAGACGGCCGGGGCCCGTCGTCGGGGGGAGGGGTGCGCTCAGGCTGCGTCACCCGCTCGCCTGAATCGCCGCCCTGCGGGCGGCGGACAGGACGAGGGGGTCCCACTCCGCCTGAGCGCACCCCTCCCCCGCCGCCACCCGGCCGGTCGCACGCGCGGCACTCGTGAATAGGCCGAGCAAGCCGAACGGAGCATTAGGCCCCGGCGGCGTCCAGCACGGCGCGGGCGGCCCCGATGAGAGACGGCATACGGTCCGCGACGTGCGCCATGCGCGGATCCGTGCTCTCGCCGCGCACCCACCGGCGATGCAGCTGTTGCACCACCACCACCGTCTTCCACAACGCGAAGGCTTCCCACCACCACAGCGCGGTCGCCTCGACGCCCGCCCGTTGAGCGTAGCGTGCGGCGATCTCGGCTCGGCCCGGGAGACCCATGCGGGTCAGCCCGGGATGGCTGGCCCGCTGAGCGTCCGGCGGGTCCGCGGGGTCGGGCCAGTAGTTCAGGAGCGTGCCCACGTCGATGAGCGGATCGCCGAGGGTCGTCATGTCCCAGTCGAAGATCGAGGCGACGCGGTCGGGATCGGCGGGATCGAACTGACAGTTGTCGAGCTTGAGATCGTTGTGGACGATCGAGATGCGGCTCATGCGGGGCACGCGCCGGGATAGACGCGCGTGCAACGTCTCGACCTCGATCGGCGAGTCGTCGAACCGCGCGAGCTGCCAGCGCTTCGCCCATCCGTCGATCTGTCGCTCGACGAAGCCGGCGGGACGGCCAAGGTCACTCAGCTCACACGTGGCGGGATCGATATGATGGAGGTCGGCCATCGCGTCGACGAGCGCGAAGGCGATCCGGCGGCCGATGTCCGCATGGGCCTGCATGCGCGAAGGAATGGCTGTGCGCACCACCTCGCCGCGCCGCCGCTCCATGACGAAGAAGTCCGCCCCGAGCACCGCGGGGTCGTCGCAGAACACGTAGGCGCGCGGCGCGCGATCGAATCGGCGCCACAGGCGGGAGAGTACCTTGTACTCGCGCCGCATGTCGTGGGCGCCGGGAGCGAGCTGGCCCATGGGCGGCCGACGCAGCACGAGCTCGTGGGAACCGAGGTGGATCAGGTAGGTCAGATTCGCCGAGCCGTTCGGAAATTGCAGGATGTCCAAGGGCTCATCGGTACCCTCGAGGATGTCGGCCAGCCGCGGGCGGAGCCAGCTCTCCAGGGTGGCGCGGTCCAGCTCCTCGCCCGGGCGCACGGCGGCCGTCTCGGGCAACTCAGGACTCGCGTCGATTTTCCCCACCGGATCCGCTTGCATCACGAGTCACAATCCATGCGCGCTGCTCTCACGATTTTCGCTCCCCACTCTCGACGTGGCCGGAGAAGGGCCGGCCGACGACAGGAAGACGGCTGCGGCTACTTCGTGCACGGGTCGGTGCTCGCGAGTCACGAGGGGCTTCCCGCACCTGTCGCCCGGTCTTTCTCGAGCCCGCTCCGGGCAAGGATGGCGCCCCTCGGCCTCAACTTCAAGGGTGGCAGCACATCCCCGACCGCTCCGGCCTCCGAGCGTCTATACTGGGGCCCGGCCGCGAAGAAACGGCATCGTCGGGAGAGTCGGAGCGCCGCGAGGGCGCGGGGGAGGCGGGGGATGATCCAGGCACGAAAGCTCGGCCACGTGGTCCTGAAGGTGCGGGACGTGGAGAAATCCAAGGAGTTCTACACCCGGGTACTGGGGCTCAAGGTCGCCTATGACCAGAAGGAGTGGGGCGCGGTGTTCCTGAGCGTGGGCGAGCAGCATCACGACCTGGCGCTCTTCCAGCTGGCCACGGGCGAGGCGCCCACGGAGAGCCAGCCCGGGCTTCACCACATGGCCTGGCAGCTCGGGAGCTTCGCGGAGCTGCAAGCGGCCTACCGCGAGCTGCGCGAGCTCGGGATCCCGGTCGACGCCACCATCGCGCACAACGTGACTCGGAGCATCTACTTCGCCGACCCGGACGGCAACCGAGTGGAACTCTACTGCGACATGGTCGAGCGCGGATTCGAGGCGATGCAGACCTTGGGTCCCCGGCGCGATCACATGGACATCGAGACGGGCGAAGTGGTGAGCCGCTGAGCCCAGGCGAGGAGGCATCGATGAGCGAGAGCAAGCAGAGCTTCAGCGTGAACCGGGCGCAGGACGCCGTGTACAAGACGGGGCTGCGCACCTTCATGGAGTACCGGGACCTCGGGATCTCGGACGCCACGGGCGGGCAGTTCCGCGCCCACGTGATCCGCATCAAGAAGGACGGACCGGGCGCCCACGATCTCCACACCACCGGCCTCCACCAGCACCTGTGCGACTTCCAGATGTTCTACGTCCTCAAGGGATGGATCCGCTTCGTCTACGAGGGGCAGGGCGAGCACACCTTCCGCGAGGGTGACTGCGTGCTACAACCGGCGGCCATCGTGCACAACGAGCTGGAGTGCTCGGACGACGTCGAGGTGCTCGAGATCTACTCGCCGGCCGTGCACGAGACGCGCGTGGTCGAGAAGATGCCGGAGGCGGCCGCCGCTCGCTGAGCTCGTGGGGCGGCGCGGAGATACGGAGAGTTGCGCCCCGACGGTTCCCGAGCTCGGCGTGGGCATGATGTCTTCCACTGCTCGATCCAAGGAGGCTGAGCGATGGCCGTGTACATGGTGGAGCGAAGCCTGAAGGGCATCACGATGGATCAGCTGGGCGCGGCGCAGAAGAGCGCCATCGAGACGGGCAAGAAGATGACGGCCGGGGGCAAGCAGGTCCGCTACATCCGGAGCACTTTCGTGCCCGACGAAGCGCGCTGCATGTGCCTGTTCGAGGCGACCAGCCCCGAGCTGGTCAAGGAGCTGAACGAGCAGGCGAAGATCCCCTACACGCGCATCGTGGAGGCCCTCGACCTCACGCCCTAACCTCGTCGAGGTCGCGGCGTCCAGTGATGGCCCAGACATCGGGGAGCGTCCCGGCGTGTGACCGAGCGCCCCGCGACCCGCGGGCGCGCCGGCCGCGCCCGCCCGGGCCGGGGCCGGATCGAGCGGCCAAAGGACGCCGATGACCGTCGTCAAGGCCGGTCTCAGCATCGATCAGGTCAACTACCTGAACATCGGCCTGATGATCGGCTCCGCCGCCGTCGCCGTACGCTGGCCGTTCGAGACCTTTCTCTTCGCCTACATCGTCCTGGGCCCGCTCCACTATCTGACGGAGATCTCCTGGCTCCACGACCGCCACTATTTCACGAGGCGACGGTATGACTACCTCCTGCTGATCGTCGCGGCCTGCCTCGTCACCCTCGTGACCTTCCTGCCCATTCCCGATGCGCCGTCGGGAACGGTGGTCGCGCTCTCGTTCGCGGCCTTCGCGACCGCTCTCGTCACCGTGCTCTCGGACCGCATGTCCCTTCGCGTGCTGGTGGGGGTGGGGGGGCTCGTGGTCGGCGCTCAGCTCGCCACCCAGCCCGCCCTCGATCGTCTCATCGGGACTTTCTTGCCCACGATCATCCACGTGTTCGTGTTCACGGGGCTGTTCATCCTGGTGGGAGCGCTCCGCGCCCGGAGTCTGTCCGGCATTCTGTCCCTCGTAGTGTTCTTCGGGGTAGCCTCCATGTTCGCGGTGGCCCACCCCACGGCCTCCGGCTACCAGGCGAGCGGCTACGCGCGAGACGCCTACGGCACGGCGACCGTACAGGGCGCCTTCATGCCCGGCTTCATGACCCTCAACTACCTCCTCCTCACCGGGCTAGGTCTCCACGACTTCGGGGTGCAGCAGACCACGAGAGAGCAGTTCATCGCTGGCATCAACGACTATCTCTACGCGCACCCCGTGGCCCTGTCGCTGATGGGCTTTATCGCCTTCGCATACCTCTATCACTACCTGAACTGGTTCTCGAAGACCTCGGTCATCCGCTGGAACGAGATCTCGCGCGCGCGGCTCGCCGTGGTGGTGGCGGTGTGGATCGTCTCCGTCACTCTCTACGCCTACGACGGCCACGTGGGCTTCCAGTGGCTGTTCTTCCTGAGCTTCGTCCACGTGCTGCCCGAGTTTCCTCTCAATCACGTCACCGTCATGAGCATCGGTCGGGAGCTGGGAGGCCTGCTCCGCGTTCAGAAGGTCGGCCCGTCCCCGGGCTAGACGGGATATCCTCGTGCCGGTACATTCCTCGCCCCGGGAGGGCCCTTCATGTCTGAGCCGCTCGTCACCTACGCCGTCGATGGACCGATCAGCATCGTGTGTCTCAACCGCGCCGACAAGCTCAACGCCATCAGCCCCGAGCTCAAGCGACTGCTCGTGGAGCGTCTCCACGAAGCCGACCGCGATCCCGCCACCCGCGTGGTGGTGCTCCGGGCCAACGGGCGGAGCTTCAGCGCCGGCTACGACATCGGGCCGAGCCCGGCCCGCGCCGCCCGGCGAGGAAACGCGCTGGCCTGGCACCAGTCGCTCACCGACGACGTGGCCCTCGAGATAACGCCCTGGGACATGGTGAAGCCCGTCATCGCCTCCGTGCAGGGGCACTGTCTGGGCGGCGGCTGCGAGCTGGTGATGATGTGCGATCTCACCATTGCCGCCGATGATGCCCTCTTCGGCGAGCCGGAGATCCGTTTCTCCAACGTGGGGCCCGCCCTCATCATGCCGTTCATCATCGGCCTCAAGCGCGCCCGGGAACTGCTCTATCTCGGCGATCCGATCGACGCCCAGACTGCGCTCCAATACGGGATGGTGAACCGCGTGGTACCGCGAGCGGAGCTGGAGGCCGCGACCATGAAGTTCGCCCGGCGCATGGCTCTCATCTCGCCGGAGGCGCTCGCCGCCACCAAGCTCGCCATCAGCCGAGGCGCCGACGCCGCGGGCTTCCGCAACGCCATCCGGGCCGGCCTCGACGTGCTCGCTCCGCTCTATGCCGCGCGCACCGAGGTGGGCATGAAGTTCGACGAGATCCGGGAGAAGGACGGCCTCGTGGCGGCTCTCCGCTGGCGCGCCGCCCAGTTCGCCGAGTAGGACGCGCGTGCCTTACGCTCCGTTCCCATGAAGCCCCCGGCGAGCCGGACCTTGCCCGATCTGCTGGACGAGCTCGCCGCACGTCAGGCAGACCACGAGTTCATCGTGGGCGGAGGGCAGCGGCTCAGCTATGCGGAGACGCGCGCGCGGGCGCGACAGCTTGCCCGCGGCCTCCGTGGGCTCGGAGTCGGACGCGGCGAGATGGTCGCCCTCCTGATGGACAACCGGCCGGAGTGGCTCGTGGTCGGCTTCGCGGTGACCATGCTCGGAGCGACCCTGGTGCCCATCAGCACCTGGTCACGGCCACGCGAGCTCGAGTACGTGCTGAATCACTGCCAGGCCGCGACTCTCGTGACCCTTCCCGGGTTCGGCCGCCAGGACAACCTACGTGCCCTCGACCAGTCGACGGGCCGGCTGCCGCATCTCCGAAGAATCATCGTCGCCGCGGACGCGCCACCGGGCGGCATGCTCTCCCTCGACGCGCTGGCCCGAGGAAGTGACGCCGTGGGCGACGCGGACATCGACGCCGCGCAGCGTGCCGTCACGCCCGAGGACGTGGCCTACATTCTCTACACCTCCGGCACTACCTCGGCGCCCAAGGGTGTGCAGCTCTGTCATGGCAAGCTCATCGACAACATGTGGAGCATCGGCGAGCGCCAGCACCTGACGCCGGCCGACCGCATGTGGATGGGCATTTCGCTCTTCTGGAGCTTCGGCTGCGCCAACGCGCTCCTCGCCGTCATGACCCACGGCGGAACCATCGTCCTGCAGGAGCACCTGGAGCCGGGGGCAGCCCTCGCCCTCATCGAGCGCGAGCGTTGCACGGTCTACTACGGCACGCCCAATATCGCGCTGGCCCTCAGCGAGCATCCCGATCGGGCCAGGCGCGATCTCTCGTCGCTGCGCACGGGCGCGGCCATCGGCCCGCCCGCCGCCATGCAGATGGTGATGGACCTGGGCGTGAAGGAGATCTGCAATGTCTACGGCCTGACGGAATGCTATGGCAACTGCGCGGTGACCGACGCCCACGACCCGGCGGAGGTCCGCCTGACCACGGTGGGCTATCCCTTGCCCGGCATGGAGATCCGCGTAGTGGATCGAGACACGCGGCGGCCCCTCCCCCCTGGCGAGATCGGCGAGATCCTCGTGCGCGGGCTCCTCACTCCCGGCTACTACGGTGATCCTGAGCGCAACGCCGAATCGTTCGACTCCGAGGGCTTTCTTCTCACCGGCGATCTCGGCTTCGTGGGCCCGGACGGGCGCCTGCGCTTCCGCGGGCGCATCAAGGAGATGGTCAAGACGGGTGGCATCAATGTGGCGCCGCTCGAGGTGGAGGAAGTGCTGCTGGGCCATCCGACGGTGGAGCAGGCGTACGTAATCGGCGTCCCCGACCCACGCAAGGAAGAGATCCTGATCGCGGTGGTCGTCGCCCATCCTGGCCAGGTCGCCGATCCGGCCGCTCTCCGTACCCTCTGCAAGGACGCCCTCGCTGCCTACAAGGTTCCCCAGGAAATCCACGTGGTGACGCGCGAAGATCTGCCGCTCACCGCCACGGGCAAGGTGCAGAAGTTCCGCCTCGCCGAAAAGCTCGCCTCCACTCGCGACCGATCCTAGACGCCGCGCCCTACAACCACGCGACGGACAGGTCTCGCGTGCGCCCGAGGTGACAGGACCCCTCCGGCTCGTGCCCCGACCGAGCGTGGACTATTCACGAGCGCCGCACGTGCGATCGGGACGGGTGGCGGCGGGGGCGGGGGAGCGCTCCGGCGGAGTGGGACCCCCGAAGCCTGTGCGCAGCCCGGAGGGCTGCGATTCAGGCGAGTGGGTGACGCAGCGGGAGCGCTCCCCCGCCCCCGACGACGGGACCCGACCCGCCTCGCGCCCGCGTGTTCGCGAATAGTCGGGTACGCGAATGAACTAGCGACAGCCCGCCGCGGCGAGGCGAGGGAAGATCACGTCGCGGAAGGCGGCGATCTCGCGCCGAGGCGGCGTGAAGGTCTCGAGGGGCATCAGGTAGAGGTTGCGCACCCCCAGCTTCGTCAGCTCGCCGATACGCGTCGCGCAGTCCTCGGCCGTGCCGATGAGCCCGAGCGCCTCACAGAGCTGCGCCACCACCTCGTCGGGCACGAAAGAGGTGGCGGCGATCGCCGCCTCCCAGTCGTGGGCGTGGGAGAGATCGGGATAGATCTTCCATACCGCGTCCGGGATCTGAAGCGGCGGAAGCGTGAGGCCGGCGGGCTCGAGCCAATAGCCGCCCCAGCGCAGGATGCCCCAGTGCACCGCGGTGGGC
>DATGCY010000316.1:0-30122 GCA_035311385.1 Candidatus Methylomirabilota bacterium | reverse complement strand
GAGCCAAAGGAGGGCATATGGGTGATCGCTGCGGGTGCGGGACCACGGTTCGCTTCGGCTTCGAGCGGTTGGGCTGCATAGAGTGCGGGGCTGCGTGCTGTCCGGGCTGTTCCTATCAGCTCGAATCCACACACTACTGCGGAAGCTGTGCCGAGAGACTGTTGGAGCTGCCCTGGGCTCCGCGGTCGATCCGCTAGCCGAGGAGGGGCACGGGCATGGAGAGCAAGGGCAAGGTGTTCCGGCAGCTCCTTCGCGACGAGCCGTACCTGTTCACGGGCGGCATCTACTCCCCGCTCGATGCACAGATCGCCGAGCGGGCAGGGATGAAGTCCATCTACCTGAGCGGCTACTCCGTCGCCATGATGAACGGCTGGCCGGACATGGGTCTCCTGACCATGACCGAGGTGGCCAAGACGGCGTCCATGGTGGCGAGCGCGGTAGAGGCGCCCATCATTGCCGACGCCGACGACGGTTACGGCAATGCGCTCTCGACCATGCGTACGGTGCAGGAGTTCGTGAAGACCGGGGTGGCCGGCATCCACCTCGAGGACCAGCGCTTCCCAAAGCGTTGCGGCCACATCGCGGGCAAGACGGTGGTTTCGCGGGAGGAGGCGCTCGGCAAATATCGCGCGGCCCTCGCCGAGCGCGACCGGCTCGACCGTGACTTCGTGGTGATCGCGCGCACGGACGCCTACGGCGCGGTGGGAGGAAGCATGGAGGAGGCGATCTGGCGCGGGCGAGCGTATGCAGATGCCGGGGTGGACCTCGTGTGGAGCGAGCTCTCCAACTCAGATCGTCAGCCCGCCATCGAGTTCGCACGCGCGATGAAGCAGACCCACCCGCGGCTTCCCCTCGCCTTCAATTACTCGTCTTCGTTCCGCTGGCACCAGGATCCGCAGCCGTTGACTTTCCGCGAGCTGGGTGAGCTCGGCTACAAGTTCATCTTCATCACCCTGTTCGGCGCCCACGCCGCGATGTATTCGGTCTGGAACGCCATGCACGAGCTGGTCAAGAACGAGGAGCAGGCACAGTGGGCGCTGGAGCGGATGAAGGCTGGCCATCCCACGGAGAGCCATCACGTCATGGCCCGGGTCGCACACTTCCAGGAGCTCGAGCGGCACTACATCCCGGGTACTGAGGACCGCTTGGCCGGGTCAGCGGGCTTCGGCGAGGCGAAGGCGCACTAACCGGCAGGCTCGTCGGGGCGGCGGCTGCGCGCGGCCCTGATCACGCGCCAAAGGAGCAGCGCGGCCGCCATCGCGATAATGAGGTATAGCCCAACGTGCTCGGCGTTCACGACTCCGCGCCGGAGAGGGGCGAGGTAGTCGCCGAGCCCGTAGCCCACCGCCCATCCCGCTCCCACCACGATGGGCACGTAGATCACCGCGCCCGTCACGTTGGCCACGAAGAATCGCCAGGCGGGAAAGCCCAGGGCGCCGGCGAGTGGGCCGGCCATGAAGCGCAGGCCGGGGAGGAAGCGGGCGATGATGACGGCGGTGGCGCCCCGCCGACCCATGAATCGCTGCATCGCCCCGAGGCGCTCAGGATGCCCGAGAATCCAGTGTGCGTGGCGCTCCAGCCAGACCCGACCGAAGCGTCGGCCCAGCCAGTAGCCGATGTTGTCGCCGACCACGGCGCTGATCACCCCCACCACGAGCACGATGTCCAGCCGAAGCTGGCCGGTCCACACGAGAAATCCCGCCACGAGGAGTACGGACTCTTCGGGCACGGGAACGCCGGCGTTGCCCAGGACGACGAGGATGAACACGGCGAGATAGCCCCAGTGGGAAACGGCCACTTCCGGATTGAGGACGCCCCCGTGGGCGCTGAACCAGCCGAAGAACGCGTTCACGCGGGCTGGGCGCCCCGATGGACCACGCTGACGCGACCGTCTTCCTCGAGGATGGCCCAACGCACCTCGCTCATGCTCGCCACGCCTTCCTTGCGCAGGGCGGCCCGCAGCTCGGCCATGCTCATGTGCTCGCGGTCGAGGTTCGCGTGCAAGACCTCGCCGTGTCGGACGAGGACGGTGGGCACGTTCTCCACGAGCCGCTGCAACCGTTTGTGCCGGTAGGTCAGCTTGGCGAATAGCCAGTTGAGGCCAATGATGACGAAAGCGCCCAGGAGTCCTCCACCGAGCGAGGTGTCGTCTCCAATGGCCGCGTTCTGCAACACGTTGCTGATGATGAGGAGCACCACGAGATCGAAGGCGGTGAGCTGGCCGAGCAGTCGCTTGCCCGCGAGGCGGAAAGACACGAGGAGGAACAGATAGACAACCGCAGATCGCAGAATCTTCTCCATGATCGCGATGTCGGGTGCCAGGATGCTCATGTGCCTCCCTTCGGGTGGGCGCGAGAGGTGCGGGTCGATCGGCCCCTGCCAGCGTAGCAACTCGGGGCGCCCGTGCCAAGAAAGTGGGCAAGGAGACGGACTTGCCCGGAGCGGAGGCGAGGCGTAGCATCCGGTCTCGCGCGCGGAGCGCGGCGCGCCATTCGAGCACGGGGGAGCGCATGGACGCTGGCCTCTTGAAGCGGTGGATCGTGGGTCGGCCCATGCCGCTCGCCCAGGCGCGGCACGAGCGCCTCTCGAAGACGGTTGCCCTCGCCGTCTTTTCTTCGGACGCACTGTCCTCGGTCGCCTATGCCACGGAGGAAATTCTCCTCGTCCTCGTGCTGGCGGGTGCTGCCGCCGCCCATCTCTCCGTGCCACTCGCCCTCGCCATCACCGGCCTCCTCCTCATCGTGGTGGTGTCGTATCAGCAGACGATACACGCCTATCCCTCGGGGGGCGGCTCCTATATCGTGGCCCGGGCCAATCTCGGGCCGACCCCCGGACTGATCGCCGCCGCGGCGCTCCTGATCGACTACGTCCTCACGGTGTCCGTGAGCGTGGCGGCGGGGGTGGCCGCCCTCACCTCGGCATTCCCCTCGCTCCACGAGCACCGCATCGCCTTCGGGGTGAGCTTCATCGCCCTCATCGCCTTCGCGAATCTCCGCGGTGTTCGCGAGTCGGGACGAGTGTTCGCCGTTCCCACCTATCTCTTCGTAGGCACCTTCGCCTTCATGGTGGGCACGGGTCTCTGGCGCTGGATGCAGGGGGACCTGGTCCCGCTTCCCCCGCGCGTGATGGCGGAGACCGTGCCCCTCACGGGATTCCTCGTATTGCGCGCCTTCTCCTCGGGATGCACGGCCTTGACGGGGGTCGAAGCCATCTCGAACGGTGTGCCCGCTTTCAAGCCCAGCGAGTCGCGAAACGCCGCCATCACCATGGGCTGGATGGCGGGCATCCTCGGCGTCCTCTTCCTCGGCATCACCGTGCTTGCGTGGGCGCTCGGGGTGACGCCGAGCGAAGAGGAGACGGTGGTCTCGCAGGTCGCGCGTGCGCTCTTCGGCCGCGACGTCTTCTACTACCTCGTGCAGGGCGTGACCATGCTCATCCTGGTTCTCGCCGCCAACACGTCGTTCGCGGACTTTCCCCGTCTCGCCAGTCTGCTATCGAGGGATCGCTACGCGCCTCGCCAGCTCACCACCCAGGGGGACCGGCTCGTCTTTTCCAACGGCATCGTGATGCTGGGAGGGCTGGCCGCCCTCCTCATCGTGCTCTTCCGTGGCGAGACGCACGCCCTCATCCCGCTCTATGCGGTGGGGGTCTTCATCTCCTTCACCCTGTCTCAAACGGGCATGGTGCGGCACTGGCTCGTCGAGCGTGGTCCTGGCTGGCGATGGCGGCTCGCCATCAATGGCGTAGGGGCGGCGGTGACCTCGGTGGTCACCGTGGTGATCGCCGCGACCAAGTTCAGCCATGGCGCGTGGATCGTGGTGCTCCTCATCCCCGTCATGGTCACCGCGTTTCGCGTGGTCAACCGTCATTACGAAGCGCTGGCCGCCGAGCTTTCCCTCGAGCATCTCGCCGACGAGCCGCCCGTGACCAACACCGTGCTCGTGCTGGTGGGCGATCTCCACATGGGCGTGGTACGCGCCCTCCGCTTCGCCCAGTCGCTCACCCCGAATCCCAAGGCGGTCTACGTGGAGATCGATCCCTCGCGCACCCTCAAGCTCGAGGAGCGATGGGCCAAGGGCGGCTCCGGTGTCCCCCTCGTCGTCCTCGCCTCGCCCTACCGCTCCGTGCTCGGGCCTCTCTTCGAATACCTCGGCCGGATCAAGGCCCAGGAGCCGCACGGAGTGATCACCATCGTCATCCCGGAATTTGTGCCGCGACACTGGTGGCAGCACGTGCTGCACAATCAAACGGCTCTCCTCGTGAAAGGCGCGCTGCTCTTCCGCCAGGGCATCGTGGTGGTGGACGTTCCGTTCCACCTCAAGTCCTGACAGAGACTGCCCCGAACCTTGACCTTGGCGGGCGGCATGGCTAGGGTAGGGGCTTCGGGAACAGACGTTGAAGATCAACTCTCTCAAGAAGGTACTGGTCGGCAGCCCCCTGGCCACGGCGCAGGCGCGCCATGAGCGGCTCTCCAAGACCGCCGCCCTCGCTGTCTTCTCGTCGGACGCGCTCTCCTCCGTGGCCTACGCCACCGAGGAAATCCTCCTCATCCTCGTCCTCGCCGGCACCACGGCACTGCACTTCTCGATTCCCATCGGCCTCGCCATCGCCGTACTCGTCGCGGTGGTGGTGAGTTCGTACCGGCAGACCATCCTCGCCTATCCGCTGGGTGGCGGGTCCTACATCGTCACCAAGGACAACCTGGGCACGCTCCCCGGGCTCGTCTCGGGGGCGGCCCTTCTCATCGACTACGTGCTCACGGTGGCGGTGAGCGTGGCGGCCGGGGTGGCGGCTCTCACCTCGGCCGTGCCCGTCCTCTTCGACTACCGCGTGGTCATAGGGGTGGCCTTCGTGGCCGCTATCACCCTGGCCAATCTCCGGGGCCTGCGCGAGTCCGGGAAGCTGTTCGCCGTGCCCACCTATCTCTTCGTGGGATTCCTCGTCATCCTCATTGTCTACGGCATCATTCGCTGGGCCTTCGGTTGGGACCCCACCGCCCACGTGTCGGATCCCCGTATCGCGGCCGTGCAGGACCTGGGCGTGTTCCTCGTGCTGCGCGCCTTCGCGTCGGGATGCGCCGCCCTCACGGGCGTGGAAGCCGTCTCGGACGGCGTGCCCGCCTTCAAACCGCCCGAAGCGCGGAATGCCCGCATCGTGCTGGCCTGGCTCGGCGTGATCCTCATCACCCTCTTCGTGGGCATCACCTTCCTCACCCGGCATTACCACCTCACCCCGCTCCCCGAGCAGACCATTCTGTCCCAGCTCGCCCGCCAAATCTTCGGCGACGGCGTCCTCTACTACGCCCTGCAGGCCTCGACCATGCTGATCCTCGTCCTGGCCGCCAACACCGCCTTCGCGGATTTCCCTAGGCTGTCCTACTTCCTCGCGCGCGACGGCTTCCTGCCGCGCCAGTTCAGCTCGCGCGGAGATCGGCTGGTCTTCTCGAACGGCATCTTGATCCTCGGCGGTACCGCCGCCGCGCTCCTCGTGCTCTTCGGAGGCAGCACGCACGCCCTCATTCCGCTCTACGCGGTGGGGGTCTTCCTGTCCTTCACCCTGTCCCAGGCGAGCATGGTGCGACGCTGGCTGGTGCGTCGCGAGGCGGGATGGCGCTGGCGATGGTGGCTCAACGCGGTGGGGGCGGCCACCACCGGCCTCGTGGTGGCGATCATCACGGCGACGAAGTTCACGCACGGGGCCTGGGTGGTCGTCCTGCTCATCCCGCTCCTCATCATGCTGTTCATGGCTATCCGGCGTCACTACGCGGACGTTGCCGGCCAGCTCTCCCTCGATGGTTACGGCGGCCCGCCCCCTATGGAGCACACGGTGCTGGTGTTGGCGGGCGACCTCCACAAGGGGGTGATCCACGCCCTCCAGTACGCGCGTACCCTCTCGCCCGCCGTGAAGGGTGTGTACGTCGAACTCGATCCCGAAAAGACCCGGCGACTGGAGGAGAAGTGGATGAAGTGGAGCATGGGGGTACCTCTGGTGGTGCTGAGCTCACCTTACCGGTCACTCCTCCAGCCCTTCCTCGAGTACCTCGACCACCTCCTTGCCCTGGGCGACAACCACATGGTCACCATCGTGATCCCCGAGTTCGTCACCCGCCACTGGTGGCAGCATCTGCTTCACAACCAGACGGCTTTCCTCATCAAAGGGACTCTGCTCTTCCGCAAGAACGTGGTGGTCACCGACGTGCCCTATCACCTCCGCTGACCGGGCGCAGGATCTGTCCCCTACGCCAAAAGACGTATGAAGCCCACTATCCCCTCGTAGCATTCCACTGTATCTTTCTCCGACACATTTCCGGTGCCTGGAGTAGGATTGCGCCCGAGCGCGACCAGGAAACATTCACGTTGGTCTGCCGGGAGGACCTATGTCTCCTACCATCCTGATACCGGAGCAGACGGAGACTGTTTTTCGCGAAGCGAGTGAAGATGACCACCCTGCTTTGCTCGCCCTCGAGGGGTCCTCTTCTGGGCACACGGGAGCCGAGTTGCTCCAGGCTCGCGACAACTTCTTCGCTCGGTCGGATGCCTATTCGACGTCCCAAGTGCTCGTGGCCGAGCAGGACGGAGAAGTCATCGGCGTGGAGTGCCTTGCCCTTACAGACGTGCGGGTGGGTGGCCACAACTGCACGGTTGGCTACTCCTTTAACACACGGATCCAGCCCGGGCTCCAGCGGAGGGGCCTCGGCCCGGCTCTGCTCCTGGCTGCCGAGCGGTGGGCAAAGGAACAGGGAGCCAGCTATCTCACGGGCCTGATCAAGACCACCAACGCGCCGTCCATGAAGATGGTCACGAAGCTCGGATGGGAGACGGTGGCCCGCTTCGACTATCTCGTGCTGGAGCTTGCTCGCTTCGACGGCATCGCCGCTCCCCGCGCGGTGCCCTTCGATCTGTACCACGATCCCCACGTAATGGACCTGAGGCTGGCTGCGGTCGGTTCGCACCACTTCGTGCCGCTCTTCCTCGAGAAGGAGCTCTTCTCGCCGGCTCCCCCGGGCGCATACGCGGGAAGCTGGACGGCGAGCAATCGCCACGGTGCGGCTTGGCTCTCTCTATGGGACGATCGGACCGCCCGCGGGCTCGACCTCGCTGCCTTCCGTGCCGTCAAGGCCTACGATCTCGTGCTCGAGGGGCCGGGGGCCCTCAATGCGTTCGCCGGCCTCGTCGCTGCCCTGCGCGAGCGCGGCATCCGGCACCTTCTTCTCCCGCTGCCCGCGGAGTCCTACGCGTGCGGCTTGCTCAGACCCTACGCCGCCGAGGTCGTCGACATGAACTTCATGGTGAAGCGGCTCGGCGAAAGCCATCCCGTACCTGCCGGACCGATCTACTTCGACATCCGCCACTGATCCTTCGCAGAGGTGCCTCTGGTAGACTGAGGGCCCGCCATGAAGGCCGAGATCCGGGTTAATGGGCCTCTCGACGTGCCGAGGACGCTCGAGCGATATCGCGTCTGGGGCGAAGATCCCGTCAATCGACTGGTCGACGGCGCCTTCGTCCGAGCGGTGCGGGTGGGCGAGACCTGGACCGGCTTCGAACTGCGCTGGTCGGGCAGCGTCGACGCTCCGCGGCTTCTCGTGTCCACCCCGGGCGATCGCCGCACTCGCGCCCTCGAGGCGGCGGTGGCCGAGGTCGAGCGGCTCTGCGGCCTCGGCCTCGATCTCGAAGCCTTCTACGGCGTGGCCAAGGACGATCCGGTGCTGGGGCCGCTTCTCCCGAGGCTGTGGGGTCTTCGGCCCACGCTATCTCCGGACCCGCTCGAGGCACTCGTCACCTCCGTGTGCGCCCAGCAGATCACGCTCGTCTTTGCCTTCGCCGTCAGGGCTCGGCTCGTCCGCCGCTTCGGCACCCCGGTAACGGTGGCCGGCCACACCGTGCACGGCTTTCCCGACGCGACGTGTCTCGCTCGGGCCCGCGTGGCCGACCTTCGGCGGCTCCAGCTCACCACCCGCAAGGCCGAATACGTGATCGCGCTGGCCCGTCAGGTGGTGAAGGGGACGATCGACCTGCGCGCGCTGGGGAGTCGGAGCAACGATGAAGTCATCCAAGCTCTCACCGCGATGCGCGGCTTCGGCCGGTGGACGGCGGAGTGGTTTCTCGCGCGCCATCTCGGGCGCGGTGACGTCTGTGCCGCGGGTGATCTGGCCGTGCGGCGGGCCTTCGAGCACTTCTTCAACCGGGGCCGCGCCCTCGACGAGACGAGCGTGCGGCGCCGGGCGGCGAGGTGGGGCTCACACCAGAACCTGGCCGTCCACTACCTCCTGGCGGGGCGGCGACTCCCAGCGGCTGCCTAATCATGGCCATCAAGATCAACCTGCCCATTCTCGGGCAACCGAGCCCGCACGAGCCGAAGGACGTGCATCTGGTCGGCCGTTACGCCCTCGGCGTGACGTGGGCCGACAACCACGCGAGCATCTACCCGTTCGCGCGCCTGCGACTCGATGATCCCGCGCACACGGCGGCCAATTCAGCCGGCGCTCCCGCCGAGGAAGCGACGCTCACGGAGGCCATGGGCTGGCCGCGCGACATCAAGAAGGAGCCCACGGCTCTGCGTGTCACGTGGTCCGATGGCCACGTGAGCGTGTATCCATTCCCCACCCTGCGCAGTCTCTGTAAGTGCGCGGGCTGCACGGGCGGCCATTGATGCGAGCGTCGTCGGAGCCTCGGCGCGGGCTGGTGCTGGCCGGCGTGATGGGCTCGGTGTTCCTCGCCGCCATGGAGTCCACGGTGGTGGCCACCGCCATGCCCACCGTCATCGCGAGCCTGGGCGGCATCGAGATCTACTCGTGGACGTTCTCGGCCTTTCTCCTCGCGTCCACGGTGACCATGCCGCTCTGGGGTCGCCTCGCTGATCAGCTCGGTCGTCGCCGCGTCTACCTGGTCGGCCTGGGCGTCTTTCTTCTCGGCTCGGCTCTCTCTGGTCTCTCGCAGAGCATGGCCGAGCTCATCTCGTTCCGCGCGCTGCAGGGTCTCGGCGCTGGATCGCTCGTCACTCTCGGCATGACGGTGATCGCCGATCTGTGGGGGCTCGAGCGGCGCGCCAAGATGCAGGGCTACTTCTCGAGTGTCTACGGCATCGCGTCCGTGGCGGGTCCCCTCGTGGGCGGCTTCCTCACCGATGTGATCTCCTGGCGCTGGGTGTTCTACGTCAACCTGCCCTTCGGCCTCCTCGCCATGCTCGCCATCGGGATTGGTCTCCGCGGTGAGGTGGTCGCGCGGCGTCGCAACGGCTTCGACTACCTCGGTACCGCCGTGTTCACCGCGGCGATCTCCGCGCTCCTCGTCGGACTGGTCGAGGCGGGGCAGGAGACGAGCTGGACCGGCGGCTCGGTCCCCGGCCTGCTCGCCCTCTCCGCCGTGCTCCTTGCGGTCTTCATCTGGATCGAGCGCAGGGCCCCCGACCCCATGGTGCCCCTCACCCTCTTCTCCATCCCGATGGTGCGCGCGGCGGCGGTTACGGGCTTTCTCTCTGGCACGGCCATGTTCGGGGCCATTGCCTACGTGCCACTCTTCCTGCAGGCAGTGACGGGAAGCAGCGCGATGCAGGCCGGCTTCGTCCTCATGCCCTTCGTGATCGGCTGGGTCGCCTGCTCCATCCTGGGCGCCCGTCTCGTCCTGCGCGTGAGCTACCGCTCCGTTGTGCTGGCGGGCATGGCTGCCCTCACCGGGGCCTTCGTGCTGATGTCAGAGTGGAACGAAGTGCTCAGCCGGGGCGTGGCCATGCGCGACATGGGGCTGGCCGGGATCGGTATGGGCCTGGTCTTCGTGCCCATGCTCATCGCTGTCCAGAGCGCGGTGCCACGGGCCGTACTTGGCTCGGCCACATCGGTCACGGGCTTCTTCCGCTTCATCGGGGGCGCGGTGGGCGTGGCGGTGATGGGCTCCGTGATGGCCCACCATCTCCATCGTGAGCTGGGCGCGCTGCTCGCGGCGGCGCCCATCGAGCTGCGGGACGGCCTTCGCGACGTCGTCACCCATCCAGACCTCATCGTGAATCCGTTGACGCGGGCGCAGCTGAGTCCCGAGCTGATCAGTCAGCTCCGACCCGCCATGGCGCACGCGGTGGGGAGCGTCTTTGTGGTCGGGCTGGTGGTCGCGGTGGCCGCGCTCGTCTCGGCGCTCCTCGTGCCGCCGGGGCAGGCGCGGGATCTTGCAGCGGCTCAGGAGCCCGTCACGCCCTCGAGATCCTGACATGGCCGGCGACTCGCCGCTCCTCGACCGGCTTGCCGGGCTGCCTCCAATGTCCGTCGCCGATCTACTGGCGGTGCTGGAGCGCATGTCGGAGTTCGAGCGGGATCCCATGCTGGCGGGGCTGGTCGGCGTCAATGAGGAGGGGGAGCCGGCTGTCCATCCGCTGCTCGTCGCGGTGATCGAACACCTGAAGCAGAAGCCCGACACCACCTGCTATGCCGCGCTCATTGAAGCGTTGACGGGGATGTGGAACGCGGCGGTGCGCGGCGCCGTGGTCGGGCGCCTGCGCGCGGCCGGCATGCCGGCCGACGATCTCCTCCTGCGTCTCGAGCGTCTGTCACCCACGCTGGGGCTCAAGGGCGAGAGCCGCGAGTGGGCGCGCGCCTGGATGGCCGATCCCACCGCCCAGGACGCCTCCCTAGTGCAGCAATGCATGGTGCGTCTGCTCCTGGCTCTCCGCGGCCTCGCGGAGGCGCGGGCCCGCATCCTCACCGAAGAGCCGCCGCGGGAGACGGCATGATGGCCGGGAGAGTGGACAGCCGCGCGATCATGGAGATGACGATCCGTTCGCCACTCATCGCCGAGACTACCGAACCACGTCGAGACAGGATCGAGACCATGACCGCCATGCCCGTCGGATGCAAGGATTTCCGCGCCGGGAAGAAGGCCTTCGCGCCGGGACGAGGTGCGCGTGACCTGCGTCATGGCGCTCGACCGCGTCCAGACCATGGGCGAGGAGCGGCGATCGCGTGATCGCACTCGACACCGTCTCCAAGGGATACGGAGGACAGGGGCTGCTCCGCGAGGTATCGTGGCGTATCGGCCGCGGTGAGCGCATTGGTCTTTGCGGCCCCAACGGCACCGGCAAGACGACCCTCTGCCGCATCCTCGCCGGCGTGGAAGAACCGGACGCCGGCCGCGTGCATCGCGACAGCGGGGTCAGCGTCGGCTATCTCCCACAGGAAGTAGGGGCGAGCGAGGCGGGCACCGTCCTCGCCGAGGCGCTCTCCGGCTTCGACGAGGTCTGGCGCCTCGAGGCGGAGTTGGAGCGCCTCGCCTCCCTGATGGCCGATCCCGCGGCCACCGAGGCAACCACCGAGCGCTACGGCGAGATCCAGCACCGCTTCGAGGCGCTCGGTGGCTACCGTCTGGAGGCGGAGGCCAAGATCATCCTCGGCGGGCTGGGGTTCGCCGCCGCGGACACGCATCGGCCTCTCGCCGAGTTCTCGGGAGGCTGGCGCATGCGCGCCGCCCTCGCCCGCCTCCTCCTCCTCCGGCCTGATCTCCTCCTCCTCGACGAGCCCACCAACCATCTCGACCTGGAATCACTCGGCTGGCTGGAAAGCTTCCTGAGCTCGTATGCAGGGAGCGTGGTGGTGGTGTCACACGACCGCTACTTCCTGAACCGCATGGTCACCTCCATCGCGGAGATGGCCGAGGGGAGCGTCACCCTCTATCACGGCGACTACGATCACTATCTGGTGGAGCGCGAGGCGCGCCACGCGCTGCAGGAGGCCCGGCAACGCAACCAGGCCAAGCGGGTGGCGGAGATCGAGCGGTTCATCGACCGCTTCCGCTACCAGGCGACCAAGGCGCGGCAGGTGCAGAGTCGGGTGAAGATGCTGGAGAAGATCGAGCGCATCGAAGTGGGGGAGGCGACCCGCCGCATCCACTTCGCCTTTCCCCAGCCGCCACGCTCGGGACGGCTCGTGGCGCGCCTCCACGACGTACACAAGGCATATGGGACGAACATCGTATACGCGGGCGTGGACTTCACGGTGGAGCGCGGGCAGCGGGTCGCCCTCGTGGGGGTGAACGGAGCGGGGAAGTCCACCCTCCTCAAGATGCTCGCCGGCGTGCTTCCTCCCGATCGCGGCGAGCGGGCCGTCGGCGCCCACGTCCAGGTCCACTACTACGCCCAACATCAGCTCGACGGCCTCCGCCCGTCGCGCACCGTGCTGGAGGAGCTGGAAGAGGCCGATCCCCAGTCGGCTCTCGGACGGTTGCGGAGCATCCTTGGCTCTTTTCTCTTCAGTGGGGATCAGGTGGACAAGCGCATCTCCGTGCTCTCGGGCGGCGAGAAGGCGCGGGTGGCCCTGGCCAAGATGCTGGTGCGGCCGGCCGCCCTCCTGTGCATGGACGAGCCGACCAACCACCTCGACCTCGCCTCGAAGGAGGTGCTGGAGGAGGCCCTCGTCGCCTTCAACGGCACCATCGTGTTCATCTCGCACGACCGCTACTTCATCAATCGCATCGCCACCCATGTGGTGGAGGTGGATCGTGGCCATCTCGCCACCCATCTCGGGAACTACGACGAGTATCTAGAACGGAAGTCCGGCGTCGCGCACGCTCCGCCCACGGCGGCGGACCCGCCGCGCGCCGTCGCCAGGACGGAGCCCGCCCGGCCGTCGCCCGGTCGCGCCGGGTCGGGGCGCGGCTCGCGCAAAGGGCTCGAGCGGGAGATCAAGACGATCAAGGAACGCCTCGAAGCCATCGAAACCCAGATCGCGGCCATGGAGCGGCGGCTCGAAGAGATCGGCCTCGCCCTCGCCGATCCCGATCTTTACCGCGACGGCGCGCGCGCGCGTGAGATCGCTCAGTCCCGCAAGGATGCGGAGCAGCAGGTCGCCTGGCTCATGAAGGAGTGGGAGGAGCTCTCCCTGCGACTCTCCGCGGCGTCGGAGGAAGCATGAGCGGACAGGGGCACTTCCTCCCCGAGAGCGAGAGCGCACGCCGCGAGAAGGCGGTGGCTCGCGAGCTGCGGCAGAGCGGATGGTGGAAGCGCCGTATCGCGGATGGCCGCTGTCACTACTGCAGGCGCGAGGTCGGAGCGCATCGTCTCACTCTCGATCACGTGGTGCCCTTGATCCGGGGCGGTCGCTCCGTGCGCGGCAATGTGGTGCCCGCGTGCAAGGACTGCAACAACGCGAAGAAGTCGCTCCTGCCCTGGGAGTGGGACGCATACCTCGAGCGCCTCGATCGCCCTGACTCGGAGTAGATACGTCGCGCTGTCTTGAATTGTGGGCATTGTCAGCCCGCCCCGGCCTGGAGTCGAATCGGTAACAGCCGTACACACTCTCCAGGGGAGGCGCGTATGACGACGTTCAGGTGGATGGCAGCGGTGCTGGCTGTGATGTGGTGCGCAGGAGCGACGGGCGGGGTACTCGCGTCCGACACCAACCAAGCCAAGAGCGAGGGCAAGGTGTCGCCGCCCGCCGAGGCCAAGATCAACATCAACGAGGCGAGCCAGTCCGAGCTCATGAAGCTCGAGGGGGTGAATGCGGGCACGGCCAAGAAGATCATCGCGTGGCGAGAAGCACACGGTCCGTTCAAGCACGCGCGCGATCTCGACAAGGTGCCGGGCGTCGGCCACGAGGTGACGAGCAAGAATCACGGCCGCATCGCCGTGAAGTAAAAAAACCCTTTTACCGAGCAGGCGAGTTGGGTAGGATGAGGGAAATCGGTCGGAGCGCACACAGGCTTCCTCAGATCGTCCCCCGTGGCAATTCCGCCGTGGGCGACGTGACCGAGCCTCGGACCGGGAGTCGGCGTCCGGTGCGAGGTAGTGGCCCTGGGCCCCGCGTTGGGCTTCGCCGAGAAAGGGAGGTGATCCAGCCGATGTGTACCCCTACGGTGATCTGTGAGGTGGTCACCTCCTAGAGCCCGGACGCACGCAGTTGCAGGTGGGCCTGGAGGACCCAGGAACCACCGGCCCCGACGGTCCCGCTATTCACCAGCGGGGTGGCGAGCAGCCAGAGACGCCACAGCATCCGTCGGGGCTTTTCGTTTTCGTCAGATCTGCGGTCGATTGGCAGACATAAAACGGCCCGCCGGAGGATCCGGCGGGCCGTGAGTGTTCAGCGCGGGGATTTACGCCTTGCGGACGTTGGAGGCCTGCAGACCCTTCGGGCCCTTCGTGACTTCGAACTCCACCTTGTCGCCTTCGGCCAGGCTCTTGAAGCCCTGCGCTTGGATGGCGCTGTAGTGGACGAAGACATCCTCACCACCCTCCACCTGGATGAAGCCGTAGCCCTTCGCATCGTTGAACCACTTGACCGTGCCTTGTGCCATACGTCTGGTTCCTCTCTCCTTGGGACGACCACGAAGCCGCCCCTGTGATCCCCGCACCACCATGGCCGGGGGATCCCCCGGAATCGGGGGGAACAAAAAAACGCCGTCGAGGACTCGAGTCCTCGCGGCGTCCCATGCTCCTAGATGTCGACCTGTTCGCTCACGTACGGATCAGGCACGTCGTACCCAGTACCAGACGGGCGAAAACTAGCAGAGGGGCCCACACCTGTCAACATCGATTTCAGCGCCGACCGGGGGCCGGGCGCCGGAGGGAATGCGGCGGGCCGGGCCCCGATGAGGGGCCCGGCCCTGGGGTTGTCCTTAGATCTTGCGGACGTTGGAGGCCTGGAGCCCCTTCGGGCCCCGGCTCACCTCGAACTCGACCCGATCACCCTCGGCCAGGCTCTTGAAGCCCGAAGCCTGAATGGCGCTGAAGTGCACGAACACATCCTCGCCACCCTCCTGGGAGATGAAACCGAACCCCTTCGCATCGTTGAACCACTTCACGCTGCCCTGAGCCATCTGTACCTACCTCTTTCTTGTGAGGCTTGCGCCTCGGTGATGCCCCACCACCATGGCGGGGGAGCCCTCCGGGATCGGAAGGCAAACAAAAACGCCGCGGGACTCAAGGTCCTCACGGCGTTGATTTCGAATCTAGCGAATCCCTGCTCGCTACGTATCCGACTACCGGTGAACCCAAAACCTGACCGAAGCGTATCGCATGACGGACGTGTCGTCAAGGGATGTCGCGAATGCCCACGGTGATGGGAGCGGAGCCGTTGCGTGTCCCCAGCCAACCCGGAATGGCCATGGAGAAGCGTCCTGCCGTGCCCCCCGCCACCACCACGTGCATCTCCCTCGGCGAGGGAAACTTGGAGATGAGCTCGTCGGGGCCGGGCGTCTCGTCTCTCGCGAAGCGCAGGTTCGTGCCTTCTCCGTTGTCGTCGTCGGGGAGGAGCGTGCGGTAGGGCACCCGCACCGTCTCGTAGAGATGTCTAGTGAAGTCCGCCCGGCTCCAGCCCTCGTCGCCAAAAGTGCGAGCGTGCTCGGGTCCGACTACGATCATGGTGTGCGAGTAGAGGGGAAAGTGTTTGATGTTCCACAGGGCGCACATTGACCACCCGATGGAGCCGGCCAGGCTCCGCGCGGTGCGGCTCGCGTGATCGGAGATGCCGTGGGGCGCCTCTCCTGCGAACACCGTCACCGCGCTTTCCTCTCGCCGGAGTCCTCGCCCCACGTGATACGGCAACCAGGGGCTGGCCTCCTCGTGCTCGCCAATGCAGTACGTGTAGCGGCCGGGGTGACCGAAGGTGGACATCGAGGTCTCGCCCGGCCGCACCCCGCCCACGTTGATCATGACCAGCCGGAGCGCGCGTCCGATGGTGGCGTTTGCCCGGAAACCGGGCCCGAAGACGCCGAAGGAGCAATTGAGGGCGATCCGCTCCCGGATGGGCCCGTTGACCACGATGAGGGGTGCGGAGAAATGGGTGGACGTGGACATTCCGTGCAGGTTGAAGGCAGGATCGCATGCGGCCTCGACGGCGGCGAGGACCACGGGAAGATAGTCTGGGCGGCAGCCTGCCATCACTGCATTGATGGCGATCTTTTCGACGGTGGCCCTGCCGTAGTTCGGGGCAACCTCGCCGACGAGCTCCGAACGTCCCCGCGTCGTTCCCGCGAGCATGCGCTCCACGCGCTCCCGGGTGGGCGGGACCACAGGCAAGCCGTCAGTTACACCCTTCTCGAACCAAATCTCGAGATCGTCCATGGAAGCGGGCTCATGTTGCCACAGTTCGCGCTTGCCACCGGGCGCCCAGTTCCCACGCGGCTTCGCTCCTTCCTTTAATGATGCAATGCCGGATGGCATATCCGGAGTGTAAGTACTTGAAAAACTTGATGTCCGCCAAGATGGGCTGGCCAATCTGTGCCTCGGTTTGTGGGGCACCGGGTGTTCTTGTTTGCTCCCAGACCGAAATGCTAGAGTGAACCAAACGTAGTAGTGAGTGTCCATCTACTGACGCTGCTACACGGGAGAGCACCACCATGCTGCTAAGCGTCCTCGCCGGGCTCTTCTCCAATGACCTCGCCATAGATCTGGGCACCGCGAACACCCTCGTCTACGTCCGCGGCGAGGGCATCGTGATGAACGAACCCTCCATCGTCGCCATCCACCAGGCCGATCACTCGGTGCTTGCGGTGGGCCACGAGGCCAAGGCGATGATGGGTCGGACGCCTGGAAACATCCAGGCGATTCGGCCATTGAAGGACGGCGTCATCGCCGACTTCGACGTGACGGAGAAGATGCTCCACTACTTCATCAGCAAGGTGCATCGGCGGCGCACCCTCGTGCATCCCCGCATCGTCATCGGCGTACCCTCCGGCATCACCCAGGTCGAGAAGCGCGCGGTGCGCGACTCTGCTATGCAGGCGGGGGCGCGGGAGGTGTACCTGATCGAGGAACCCATGGCGGCGGCCATCGGCGCCGGCTTGCCCATCCAGGAGCCGGGTGGCAACATGATCGTGGACATGGGGGGAGGCACCACGGAAGTGGCCGTCATCTCGTTGTCCGGCATCGTCTACTCGAAGTCGGTACGCATCGCCGGCGACGAGATGGACGAGGCCATCGTGCAGTACATCCGCAAACACTACAATCTCCTCGTGGGCGAGCGCCGCGCCGAGGAGATCAAGATCAAGCTGGGCTCCGCCTATCCCATGGCGGGCGACCGCGCCACCATGGAAGTGAAGGGGCGCGATCTCATCGACGGCATTCCGAAAACCATCGTCGTCACCGACGAGGAAATCCGGGAGGCTCTGCGCGAGCCCGTCATGTCTATCGTAGACACCGTGCGGACCTGTCTTGAGCGGACACCGCCCGAGCTGGCCGCGGACATCGTGGACAAGGGCATCGTGCTCACGGGAGGCGGGGCGCTTCTGCGCGGCCTCGACCTCTTGCTTCGACAGGAGACCGACTTGCCCATCACCGTGGGTGACGACCCGCTGTCGTGCGTCGCCCTCGGCACGGGCAAGGTCCTTGACGAGCTGAATCTTCTCAAGAAAGTCGCGATCCCCGCTTAGCGCCGTTTCCGGCGCCGGGCGTCGAGCAGGAGTCGCGGGTAGGGAGTTGTCGAGTCGGTGAGATTTCGGAGATACGCGCTTCTGCTGGGGGTGCTGCTGACCTCGCTGTTCCTCCTCACCGTGCAAACGCGCGGGGGCGGCCAGACGCGTGCGGGTGACCTCCTCGCCTTCGCCCTGAATCCCCTCCAGAGCGCGCTCGCCAAGATTCATCGGGGCGCCCTTGGCACTTGGCACGTGTTCACCGACTGGCGCGCGGTTCGCGCAGAGAACACCGCGCTGCGCGCCGACAACGAGCGCATGCGCGTGCAATCCTTGCAGGCACGCGAGATCGACGAGGAGAATCGTCGGCTGCGACGGCTCTTGAGTCTTCGCGACCGGCTGCCCTTGACGACCCTCACCGGCGAGATCATCGGCCGCGAAGGCGGCGGCTGGGCGCGCTCGCTCACCGTCAACCGCGGCCGCAGCGACGGCATTGCGCTGCAGATGCCGGCCATCGTGCCCGAGGGATTGGTGGGGCGCGTCGCCCAGGTTCGCTCGGGCGCTTCCGTCGTCCAGCTCCTCAACGACCCCACCTCCACGGTGGGCGCGGTGGTGCAACGCACTCGGACGGCGGGGCTCGTGGAAGGAGAGCCGAGCGGCGGCCTCCGCTTCAAGTTCATGGCGCGTGACGGCGCCGACGTGACGCCGGGAGACCTGATCGTGACCTCCGGCGTCGGCACGCTCTTCCCCAAGGGCATCCCGGTAGGTCGTATCACGTCCATCGAGGACAAGGGGTCCGCCCTCTTCCATTTCGCGGTGGTCGCTCCCGCGGTGGACTTCGCGAGAGTCGAGGAAGTCCTTCTCCTCACCGGCCAGTCGACGCAGGACGTCGCCGGTCTCTTCATCCCCGGGGGCTAGGGCGTGCGCGTCTCGCTTCTCCTCATGGCCTTCGGGGGCAGCCTCGCCCAGTCGAGTGTGGTGCCCTCCTGGAGCATCGCCGGCATCACTCCCGATCTTCCGCTCATCCTCACCGCGGTCATCGCGCTCCGCCGCGGACCGGAGACGGGTTGCCTGGTCGGTTTCGCCTCCGGGCTCTTCCAGGACGTGGCGAGTGGCGGTCTCCTCGGAGTGCAGGCGCTGTCTCGGGCGCTGGTGGGCTTCGGGGTCGGATTCCTGCCCGGCAAGCTCACCGTGAACCATCCGGCGGTCCAGATACCGGGCCTCGTCATCCTCACGGTGGCGGAAGGGCTGCTCCGCTTCGGCCTCCTCCAGCTCTTCCACTACCCAGCCAAGCTCAACGCACTCTTCGTGCACGTGATCCTGCCGCAGGCTCTCTACAATGGCTTTGTCGGCGCCGCGTGCATTCTCGCCCTCGAGGCTGCGCAGACGCTGCGCAGGCGGCAGACGTGGATCTAGACCACGAATCCACTGCCCGGCGGGAGGCCTGGAAGCGCCGGGTCCTTGCTCTCGCTGCCGTGGCCGGCATCGCCTTCGTCGGCCTGCTGGGTCAGCTCTGGTATCTCCAGGTGCTAGAGGGCGGCAAGCTCCAGGAAATGTCCGAGCGGAACCGCATCAGGATCCGGCCGGTGGCCGCACCGCGAGGCATCCTATTCGATCGCAACGGAATGCCTCTCGTGGACAATCGCCCCGCCTTCACCCTGTCCTTGATCCCCCGAGAGATCGACGATCGGGACACGGTGATCGCGCGTCTCTCGGTGCTCCTCAAGATTCCCCTGAGCGACCTCCAGGAGGCGCTCGATCGCGTGCCCCCGGACTCCTTCCGTCCCGTCCGCGTGCGCCGCGGTCTCACCCTCGAGGAGGTGACGAAGGTCGAGGAGCGCAAGCTCGAGCTGCCGGGCGTGGTGGTGGAGGTCGAGCCGCAGCGCGTGTATCCGACGAGCACCTTCGCCGCGCACCTTCTCGGCTATGTCCGTGAGGTGAGCGACGACCAGATGAAGCAAGGGCGCTACCGCCGCGGTGACATGATCGGTCAGAGCGGGCTCGAGCGCCTGCTCGACGAGTATCTGCGCGGTCGTGACGGCGGCGAGCGCATCGAGGTGGACGCCGTGGGGCGGCCCGTGCAGGTGATGCGGCGGGAAGAGCCCGATCCCGGCGCGCAGGTGGTGACCACGGTCGACCGACGCATCCAGGAGGCGGCGGAGCGCGCCATGGCCGGGCGCTCGGGCGCAGTGGTGGTGATGGATCCCCGCAACGGCGACGTGCTCGCCATGACCTCCAGCCCCGCTTTCGAGCTCGATCGCCTGGCCGGCAACCTCGACAAAGACGAATGGCTCAAGGTGATCCGTGATCCGCTCACGCCGCTGATGAACCGCGCGCTGCAGAGCCAGTACGCGCCGGGCTCCGTGTTCAAGGTGGTGGTGGCGGCGGCGGGCCTCCAGGAAGGCTCGCTCACGCCCATGGACCGCATCTATTGCAACGGAGAGTTCCACTTGGGGCAGTGGACGTTCAAGGACTGGAAGGAGGGTGGGCACGGGCACGTCGACACGCGCAGCGCCCTCATCCACTCGTGCAACATCTTCTTCTATCAGGCCGGCCTCAAGGTCGGCCCGGCCGCGATCGCGCGCTACGCGGAGGCGTTCGGGCTCGGCTCGCCCAGCGGCATCGACCTCGGAGGGGAGAAGCCGGGTCTCGTGCCCTTCGTGGACGGGCGCCGCCGCGTGGACGGCCGGAAGTGGCAGGCGGGCGACACCGTGAACATGTCCATCGGGCAGGGGCAGGTGCTCGTCACGCCCATGCAGGTCGCGCGCATGATGTCGGCGGTCGCTAACGGCGGAGTGCTCTGGCGGCCGCGCCTCGTCCAGCGCGTCGAGCGTGTGGACGGCACGCTCGCCTACTCGTCGGCCAGCAAGATGACGGGGCGCGTGGATCTCTCGCCCATCGTGTGGGCCTTCTTGCGCCATGCGCTGTCGGGCGTGGTCAACGAGGGCGGGACGGGGGGAGCGGCCCGCATTCCTGGCATCGACGTGGCGGGCAAGACCGGCACGGCCCAGAGCATCAACAAGAGCGACGCCGCCAAGGGCCAGGATCACGCGTGGTTCGCGTCCTTCGCCCCCGTCCAGGATCCGGAGGTCGTCGTGGTCGTCCTGGTCGAGCGCGGGGGTAAGGGCGGGCAGGTCGCCGCCCCCATCGCGCGCCAGATCTATCAGGCCATCTTCCTCGAGAAGGTTGCCATGGTAGAGGTCGGAGAAGACGGGTGATGCTCCGGCTGGACCGGCGGCTTCTCCACAACGTGGACTGGCCGCTTCTGGGCGCCGCCTTCGCCATCGTCGTCCTCAGCGTAATCTGCCTCTCGAGCCTCGGCCTGGGACGGGGAGGGTCTGGGCTCGCCCTTCGCCAACTCCTGTGGGTCGGCGTGGGCATCGGCGCCTTGCTCGTGGTGGTGACCTTCGACTACCGGAGCTTCGTGCGCGCCGCGCCCGCCCTCTACCTCGTCGGCCTTGGCCTGCTCATCACCGTGTTCGTGCTGGGGCGAATGGTGTCCGGCGCGCGGCGCTGGATTCATCTCGGCCCCCTGACCTTTCAGCCGTCCGAGCTCTTCAAGCTGATCTTCATCCTGACCCTGGCGTGGGCGCTCACCTGGCGCCGCGAGGCACAACCGACCTCCCGGGGAACCCTCGGCGGGACGTTCGCCCTCGTGGCGGTGCCCTTCGTGCTCGTGGTGCGCCAGCCCGATCTGGGCACCGCGCTCGTGCTCCTGCCCGTGCTCGCCGCCGTGCTCGTCGGCGTGGGGGTGCGTTTACGCATCCTCGGCGGACTGGCGGGAGCGGGGATCGCTCTCATGCCCATCGCATGGTTCTTCTTGAAGCCGTATCAGCGGGACCGACTGCTCGTGTACCTCGATCCGTTTCGGGACCCTCTGGGTACGGCGTACAATGTGATTCAGGCGAAGATCGCCATTGGTTCAGGTCAGCTCTTGGGCAAGGGAATCAGCGGGGCCACGCAAAGCCGCCTGGCCTTTCTCCCGGAGCGCCACACTGATTTCATTTTTGCCGTGTTCGCCGAGATGTGGGGGTTCGTCGGCTGTTTGGTGCTGATCGTGGCGTACGGAGTCCTGGTGCTACGGGGCTTCGAGATCGCGGTCGTCACCCGGGAGGCCCGAGGGCGCATCATCGCCCTCGGTGTCACGGCCCTGTTCGCCGCCCAGACATTGATCAACCTGGGAATGGTGACGGGCCTCCTGCCCGTGGTGGGCATCCCGCTACCGCTGATGAGCTACGGCGGTTCGTCCATGGTCGTGTCGTTTATGGCTCTGGGGCTCCTCCTCTCGGTTCGAATGCGGCAGTTCCAGTAACCGGGTCCGCTGTCCGCGGACCACGAGTCGTGCACCGGAGGCCTGGGCCTCCGCACGGGGGACTGCTGCCGTGGGCAAGCGGATCGTCGTCAATGCCGGCGTGACGGAAACCCGTCTGGCCGTGCAGGATGGGCAACAGCTAGTCGAGCTGTACGTGGAGCGGGCCGGCCGCCGCTCGATCGTGGGGAACATCTACAAGGGCGTGGTTACCAACGTCCTCCCCGGCATGCAGGCCGCCTTCGTCGATATCGGACTCCAGAAGGACGCCTTCCTCTATGCGGGCGACTACACGGCGGACCGGGGGGACGATCCGGGTCTCGTCATTCCCAACGGGGACGAGGCGGCCACGGCCATCGAGGACGCGGAGGACGAGAGCGAGCAAGAGGGGGAGCCCGAGGCCGAGCACGAGCACCGGCGCGAGGGTGCGGCGCCCATCGAGGAGCTCCTGCACAAGGGCCAGGAAGTGCTCGTGCAGGTCTCCAAAGAATCTCTGGGGACGAAGGGCGCTCGCATCACCGCCTTCGTGTCCATCCCCGGGCGCTACATCGTCTACATGCCACAAAGCCACCACGTGGGAGTGTCACGGCGTATCCGCGACGACGCGGAGCGCGACCGACTCCGCGGCATCGTGAAGGAACTGCAGCCCCCTTCCGGGGGCTTCATCGTGCGCACGGTGGCCGAGGGAAAAGCGGCCGAGGAGCTCCAGGCCGACATCCACTTCCTCACCCGGCTGTGGAGCCAGGTGCAGAGCCGCGGCGAATCGGCGCGGGCGCCCTCCCTCCTGCACGAGGAGATGGATCTCACCTTCCGGGTCGTGCGCGACCTCTTCTCCCCCGACATCGACGAGTTCCTCGTGGACACGCCGGCCGCTTACGAAAAGTGCCGACATTTCGCGGAATCGCTGGTGCCCCAGCTCACCTCGCGTATCAAGCTCTACGATGGAGCGCCCGCGATCTTTGAGGCCACGGGAATCGAGAAGGAGATCGACAAGGCCCTTCGGCGGCGGGTGTGGCTCAGGTCCGGTGGCTACATCGTGATCGACCACACGGAGGCGCTCGTTGCCATCGACGTCAACACGGGCAAGTACGTGGGCAAGCGGGACTTCGAAGAGACGGTGTTGAAGATCAACCTGGAGGCGGCCACCGAGGTGATCCGGCAGATCCGCCTCCGCGACCTGGGTGGGATCATCATCATCGACTTCATCGACATGGAGCGGGCCGAGCATCGCGACCAGGTGTTCAAGGCGCTCATGAAGGCCCTCGCCGACGACAAGGCGCGCACCAATGTCCTCGAGATCTCCGAGCTCGGGCTGGTAGAGATGACGCGCAAGCGTGTGCGTCAGGGGCTGCAGTCCCTCCTCACCTCGATCTGTCCCACCTGCAAGGGCAGCGGCACCGTGAAGTCGGACCTCACCCTCACCGCGGAAATCTTCCGCAAGGTGCAGGCGGGGGCGCGCGAGGCCACGGGGAAGGAGGTGCTCATCCGCCTACACCCCGAGATGGCCCACCATCTGGAAAGCGAGGAGCGCGAGGGACTCGAGCGCCTGCAAGACCTGATCGGGCGCAAGGTGGTCGTGCAGGGTATGCCGTCCTATCCGCGCGAGCAGTACGAGCTGGCCTTCCGTTAGGAGCGAGTGATGACGGCTGGGTTGCCGCTGATTCCCACAACGGTGTGTGGCAGCCACGGCCTGCCGTCCTGGCTGCTGCTGGTGCGCGAGGCCGCCGCCGCGGATCGGCTGGGACCCATCGATCTCAAGGAAGCCTACGAGGACGCCGTCCGTCTCGCCGTGCGCGATCAGGTCGAGGCGGGCATCGACGTGATCTCGGATGGCGAGATGCGCCGGGTGACGTTCATCCGCGGCTTCTACGATCGGCTCGCGGGCATCCGGCCTCTGCCCGTCCCGCGGCGCCTGGGCGCGCCCAACTATGACACCCACTGCCCGTACGAGGTGGTGGACCGCATCACCGCGCCCACCGGCCTCGGCATCGTGGAGGAGTATCGCTTTGCGCGCCCTCTCGCGGACCGACCGCTGCGCGTCGCCGTGCCCGGTCCCATCACCCTGCTCATCCCGCTTCGCCGCGGCGGCCCCTACGCCTCCGAGGAGAGCCTGATCGCCGATCTGATCGCCGTCGTCAATGCGGAGATGAAGGCGCTCGTGGCGGCGGGCTGCGACTTCATCCAGGTGGACGAGCCGAACTACGTCATGACCGCGGGCAAGCATCGCGTGCTCAGAGGCGAGGCGGGGCCCCTGGTGGCCGCCCTCAATGCCGCCCTGGACGGCGTGGAGGCCAAGACCGCGCTGCACGTGTGCTTCGGCAATGCCCACAACAATTCCTTCTCGAGCCCGCGCCGTTACCGGGCCCTGTATCCCCGACTCCTGGAGGCACAGGTGAGCCAGTTCGTCTTCGAGTACGCGAACCGGGAGATGAGCGAGCTCGAGTTGTGGAGCGAGTTCCCCACCGACAAGGAAGTGGCGGTGGGCGTGGTGGACGTGAAAGCCTTCCACGTGGAGACGCCCGCGGAGATCGTCGAGCGCGTGAGACTGGCTCTCCAGCACGTTCCCGCCGAGCGGCTCTGGCTGGTGCCCGACTGCGGGCTCTGGGAGACGCCCCGCTGGGTCGGGGTCGCCAAGCTCCGCTCCATGGTCGAGGCAGCGCGCATCGTCCGCCGCGAGCTCGGCGTCGCGTGACCCGTCCCTCTCGCATCAGCCGCGCGCGGATCCTGGAGCAGCTCAAGTTCGCCGCGCGAAAGGGCGATCGGTCCGCGCTGGGCCTCGCCATCGATCAGATGAAGACCCTCGCCTATTCGCCGCGCTACTGGGAGCACTACCTCGAGCTCCTGGCGAACCCGCTCGCCCGCCTCGTGGACCTCCTCGTCATCAAGCAGGGTGACAAGATCGCCCATCAGAAAGGCTGGACTCGCCCCCGGCGCGAGCGGACCAGGAAGGCCGCGGCCGCGGAGAAGAAGGAGCCGAAGCGTCGTCGTCGGGCGGCTGTCCATGCGACCCAGGGATCGCTCTTTCCCGACCTGTAGGGACGGCGCTTGCTCCCCCGGCGGGCACCGTCGAGCCTGTGCTAGAATACCCCCGTAGGGTATGGACGAGATGACCCGAGGGGCCCAGGCCACGATCCTCTTGGCGGTCACCGCCGCGGCAGCGGCGGCCATCACCTTTGTGCCACCCATTCCGCAGGATCCCGCCTACCATCGCTTCGCCGACAGCCGCCCGGTCGGCATGGTGGCCAATGGATTGAATGTGCTGTCGAACCTAGCCTTCCTGATCGTGGGGGGGTACGGAGCGGTCAAGGTCGTCCGGATGCCCGCCGGACCGGCGACAGGGCTCATCGAGTCGCGGGAGCGCTGGCCGTACGCGCTCTTTTTCGTGAGCGTGGCGTTGACGGGCGTCGGTTCGGCCTACTACCACTGGGCGCCGGATACGTTGCGCCTCTTCTGGGACCGCCTTCCCATGACCATCGGTTTCATGGCTTTCCTCGCCGCGGTGATCTCGGAGCGACTCGGGGTCACGGTCGGCCTCCTGGCCCTCGGGCCATTGGTGGCGGGCGGGGCGGCCAGCGTCATCTTCTGGCGCGCTGGCGAACTCCGGGGGGCGGGCGATCTCCGTCCCTATGCGCTCGTGCAGTTCCTGCCCGCGCTACTCATCCTTCTCATGCTCTGGCTGTGCCCGGCCCGCTACACGGGCGGGGCCTATCTCCTGGGCGTGCTCGGCTTCTATGCGGCGGCGAAGATCTTCGAAGCTCTGGATGGTGCGATCTTCTCTCTGGGTCACGCGCTCAGTGGCCATACCCTCAAGCATCTGGCGGTCGCGCTCGCCGCCTGGTGGGTCCTGCACGCTCTCGAGACCAGGCGCGCGGTGGAGGAACAGACGTGATCGACGACGACACGCGGAGCAAGACCCTCGGCCGCCTGCGGCGGATCGAGGGGCAAGTGCAGGGAATCCAGCGCATGGTCGAGGAGGACAAGTACTGCGTCGATATCCTGCTGCAGCTCACCGCGGTGCAGGGCGCGGTGGAGCAGGTGCAGCGGCTCCTTCTCGGCCGTCACATCGAGTCGTGCGTGGCCGATGCCATCCGCTCGGGGAGCACGCGCGACCGTCAGAAGAAGGTGGACGAGCTGCTCGAAGTGTTCTCCCGCTTCGGAGGCCGTTGAGGCATGTCCGAGACTGCCGAGCGCACCCGCCTCGACTTTCCCATCAAGGGCATGCACTGCGCGGGCTGCGTCGCGAAGGTCGAGCGCGCGCTGCGCGCAGTGCCGGGCGTGGCGGAAGCCAACGTCAACCTGGCCACGGAGCGGGCTACGGTCTGGGTCGGTGCCGATTCCGGCGGACTTCCCCCCCTCCGGAAAGCCGTCATCGGAGTAGGCTACGACGTGCCTGAGGAGGCGACCGCGCCGGCCTCCGAGTCGCCGTCTCGAGCGAGGGAAAGTCGTGGCCTGGGCCTGAAGGCTCTCATCGGCGCGACCTTGTCGATCCCCGTTCTCCTCGGTAGCATGCCCCAGATCTTCTGGTGGGCGCCCACATGGCTCGCGAATCCTTGGCTCCTCTTGGCTCTGACCACGCCGGTACAATTCTGGGTTGGCAAGCAGTTTCACGCGGGATTCCTCCGTGACCTGCGCCATCGCACGGCAAGCATGGACACCCTTGTCTCCCTCGGCACCAATGCCGCCTATGGTTTCAGCGTGGCCGTCATGCTCTGGCCACACGCCTTCATGAGCGCGGGCGGGATGCACTACTTCGAGACCTCGGCCCTCCTCGTGACCTTTCTCGTGACGGGACGATGGCTGGAAGCTCGCGCGCGAGGCGGAACCTCCGAGGCAATCCGGCGCCTGGTCGCTCTGGCTCCGCGCACGGCGCGCGTCGTGCGGGGCGGGCGAGAGGAGGATCTCGGCATCGGCAACGTGCTGGTTGGCGATCTCGTGCGGGTGAGACCAGGGGAGCGCGTACCCATCGACGGCGAGGTGGTCGAAGGCACATCGAGCGTCGACGAGTCCATGCTGACCGGCGAGAGCCTACCCGTGGCGAAGACCAGGGGCTCCGTCGTCGTCGGAGGCTCGATGAACCGCACGGGCAGCTTCACCTTCCGCGCCACTCGAGTGGGCGCGGCGACCGTCCTGGCGCAGATCATCCGCCTCGTCGAGGAAGCGCAAGGCTCCAAGGCTCCTATCCAGCGCCTGGCCGACCGCGTGGCAAGCGTGTTTGTGCCCGTGATACTCGTGATCTCCGGGTTGACCTTCTTCGCCTGGCTCACCTTCGGGCCCTCTCCTGCCTTCGTACACGCGCTCACCTATGCCGTGGCGGTACTCGTGATCGCATGTCCCTGCGCCATGGGCCTGGCCACCCCGACCGCCATCATGGTTGGCACGGGTCGCGGGGCCGAGCTCGGCATTCTCGTCCGGAACGCCGCGGCTCTGGAGCTGCTGCACAAGGCCACCGTGGTGGTGTTCGACAAGACAGGCACGCTGACCATCGGACGGCCTAGCGTCACCGACATCGTTCCTGCGCCGGGGATCGTCCCCGACGATGTGCTTGCCCTGGCCGCCGCGGTGGAGCAGGGCTCCGAGCACCCGCTCGGGGAGGCGATCGTGGCTCAGGCGAAGGCGAGGGGACTCGCCATGCCCCTGGTCAGCGGCTTCACCGCCGTGCCCGGACAGGGTGTGGAGGCGATGACATCCGAGGGGGTCGCCCTCGTCGGAAGCGCCGGCATGATGTCGAGCCGGGGCGTCGACGTGACACCGCTGGCGAGCGAATCGAGCCATTTCGCACCAGCCGGCAAGAGCGTCGTGTTCATCGCCCTCGGCAGCCGGGTCCATGGTCTCCTGGCCGTCGCGGACACTCTCAAGCCCGAGGCGTGCACGGCGGTAACAGCGCTTCGGGCCTTCGGCCTCGACGTCCTCATGCTCACCGGTGATGGACGGCCCGCCGCGGAAGCGATGGCCCGCGAGGCAGGCATCGAGCGTGTGCTCGCCGAGGTGCCGCCCGACCGGAAGGCGGCGGAGATCAAGCGCCTCCAGGGGGGCGATGTGGTGGTGGCCATGGTCGGCGACGGCATCAACGACGCGCCGGCCCTCGCCCAGGCCTCGATCGGCATCGCCATGGGTACGGGGACGGACGTGGCGATCGAGGCCGCGGACGTCACGATCATGCGGAGCGACCTGGGTGGTGTGGCCACGGCGGTGCTCCTCTCGCGCCGGACGCTTCAGATCATCCGCGAGAACCTCGTCTGGGCCTTCGGCTACAATCTGCTCCTGGTGCCTGTGGCGGCTGGCGTGCTGTACCCGCTGTGGGGAATCACCTTGTCGCCTATTCTGGCGGGAATGGCCATGGCGTTGTCCTCGGTATCAGTCGTGGCAAACAGTCTTCGCCTGCGTCGCTTCATGCCGACGGCACCACGTGGATGATTACCTCCCCGCATCTCGATGATCGCGGGCGCTACGAGCGATCCATGGAAGGCTGGGTCGACAACGCGGACGGCGACACCTTCACGCATACCGTCCGCATCGGCGACGATCGCCGTCGCATCGAGCTGAGCGCGGTCTGCACGCCATCCCCGGGCTACGAGGTGCGCTCGGCTCGGGCGAGAGCCCTCGAAGGAGACGTCGATTCCATCGCTCTCGACCGTCTTGGCGACCTCGCGAGCGCACGGATGGTGGGTGGCTTCACCCGGCGGTTGACCGAGCTGGCCGGTACCGGCTCTGGCTCGGCGTTCCTCGTGGAGGCCGGCATCGAGATCGCTCGTCTGGCCCGGCAGGTCACGAAGCTCGCGCCCGAAGCGGCGGCCCGAGCGCTGACGGGCGGTGCGCGCGCCTGCTGGGAGCTGGACAACTTGGGGTGGATCGACCTGCCCAACTCGTGCTTCACCTACAGCACCAAGGGTCGCGCGCTCCTCGATACGCGCGAGGTGACCTCGCCCATGGTCGCCGAGCTCTACCACCCGCCGCTGGGGGCGCGGCGCCTCTTCGTGCGCCGGAAGGTGATGCGGCTGGTGCACACGGCGGCCCGCCTGCACCTCTTCCACGCCATGCACGACAACGTCCACGGCTTCGACGTCCACTATGAGATCGACCTTCCCTCCGACACCATCGTGGCCGCCGATTCGATCACCTCACGTCTGCCGTATCAGGGTATCTGCAGCGAGCCCCAGGTGCGCATCCATGCCCTGGTGGGTGAGCGGGTCGATGCCGGCCTGCGCAAGCGCATCCAGAGCCTGGTGGGTGGAGAGCAAGGCTGTGCCCAGCTTTACGATCTGACTGCGGACCTGCTCAAGTTGTTGAGTCTCTAGCGCGGGGGAATCCTATGGATATCCGCACCGAGATGGAATCGCTTCCGACCGCCGACGGCCTCATGCCTGTGTATCTCTGCCAGCCTGAGACGCCGGGCCCTCATCCCGCCGTGATCGTGGTCATGGAAGCCTTTGGCCTCAATGCGCATATCAAGAACGTGGCCGAGCGTGTCGCGCGCGAGGGCTACGTCGCTGTCGCCCCGGACTTCTTCTACCGGTTCGGCAGCCCGATCGTGCCCTACGAGGATGTCCCGCGCGCCATCGGCTACGTCCAGCGGTTCGACTGGTCTGCCTTGATGGCGGAGGTTGGCGTGGTCATCCACCACCTGAAGAGCCTGCCCGAGGTGCGAGCGGACCGGCTGGGCGTCGTGGGCTTCTGTGTCGGGGGCACCATCGCCTTCCTAACGGCGTGCCGGCACGCCTCGGCGATCAAAGCGGCCGTCTCCTTCTACGGAGGCGGCATCGGAGCGGACACGCCCACCGCTCCCATCAACCTTGCGGACCGGCTCCAATGCCCTGTCCTCTGCCTCTTCGGAGAGACGGACAAGATGATCCCGATGGACCAGGTGCGCCGGATCGACGAGACCCTGAAGCGGCTCAAGAAGACTGCCGAGGTCAAGGTCTACAAAGGGGCCGGGCACGGCTTTTTCTGCGACGATCGTCCGTCGTACGATGCCACAGCAGCCCAAAGCGCCTGGGAGATGACGCGCTCTCTGTTCTCCAAGTACTTGAATTAGCTAATTGGAACTGACTCGACCCGAATGCTGCCGTTGCGATCGCTTGCAACTGTACTGACTGTTTGGTACAAACCTCTTCCATGGGAGCGACGAAGAACTCGGTGTTGGCGGAGACCAAGAGCGCCAAAGGAGCCGTGACCCGGGACCAGATCCTGGATGCGGCGGGGCGGCTCATCCATCTCCAGGGCTACCACTGCACGTCGCTCGACGATGTTCTCCGTGAGAGCGGCGTGGGGAAAGGAAACTTCTACTACTACTTCAGGAGCAAGGAGGAGCTGGGCTACGCCATCATCGATCGGCTGGTGCGAGCCTTCCTCGAGCGCACGCTCGAGCCGGCCTTCGCCGACTTCGAGGCGGACCCGGTGGCGCAGATCCACATCCTGCTCGACCGCGTCCTCGATAACCAGCGCCAGCGCAACTGCATCGGCGGCTGTCCCATGGGTAACCTCGCCTCCGAGCT